>NZ_CEFZDU010000035.1:0-195708 GCF_979578155.1 Candidatus Nitrospira neuquenensis
AGGGGGCAATTTCACATCAGAATAAAAGGGTCAACTTCGGCTGATGATTGACAGCACATGACCCAAAAACGGAAGACCCACTCGGAGGAGTTCAAAGCGCGGGTGGCATGGAGGCGATCAAGGTGGTGCGGACGCTCAGTGAATTGAGTGCGGCGCACGGCGTCCACCCGACGGTCATTGCGCATTGGAAACGACAACTGGTCGACGGGGCGCCGGAGGTGTTTCGGCGAGGGCCGGCGGGTGGGGTCCGCCGCGAGGAAGAACTGACGGCCCCGCTGTACCAGGAGATCGGCCGGCTCAAGATGGAGTTGGAGTGGCTCAAAAAAAAGCTGTACGCGCGCCGCGGGAGGCCCGACGAGGCTGGATTGATGCTGGACCCAGCGCGTTGTCGATCGTGCGGCAGTGTGCGGTGGCGGGACTGGCCCGCTCGACGTACTACTACGAGCCGGTGCCCGAGCGCGCAGAGAACCTCGTACTGATGCGCCTGATCGATGAGCTGTACGTGCAGCGGCCGTTTTACGGGGTGCCGCGGATGACCGATTGGCGGCAGACCCTGGGCCATGGGGTCAACCACAAGCGGGTGGCGCGGCTGATGCGGGTCATGGGCTTGCAGGCGGTGCTGCCGGGCCCGCACACGAGCCGACCACAGCCGGCGCATCGGACGTACCCCTATTTGCTGCGGAATCTCGATGTGGTGCGGCCCAACCAGGTGTGGGGCGCGGATATCACATACGTGCCGCTGCGGCGCGGGTGCCTGTACCTGGTGGCGATCATGGACTGGTTCAGCCGCTACGTGCTGGCCTGGGAGTTGGGCAACACCTTGGACGCGCGCTTCTGCGTCGAGGCGCTGGAACGGGCCTTGGCCAGCGGGCGCCCGGAGATCTGGAATACCGATCAGGGCGCACAATTCACCAGCCAAGAGGTCCTCGCGTGTGTCGAAGGGGCGGGGGTGCGCATCAGCATGGACGGACGCGGTCGCGCGCTGGACAACGTCTTCGTGGAGCGGCTGTGGCGGAGCGTGAAGTACGAGGAGATCTACCTGCGGGACTACGCTGACGGTGCGGAGGCCTGGCACGGGTTGCACCAGTACTTTGCGTTCTACAACACCGAACGGCGCCACCAGAGCCTGGGGCGTCGGACGCCAGCCGAGGTGCATTTCGGGTGAGCAGGGGGGCTACCACAGGGTATGGACCAGACCGAGATCGTGGCGTATAAGCGATCCTGGCGCGATGTTTTGATCGGCCCTCCAGCCCAAACGGCGGTCCAGGGCGTGCGGCCCCGCTCCAGGCCGACAGAAGGAGCCCGGAGACCGTGGAACGAAAGGAGGTGGCCAGGCAGAAATTCATTAGCTTATTTTCAGGCAAAAACTGTCCAAACAATGGGGGGAAGCTCAATTGACCGCATACGCCACCAGGCTCTTGCCACTGACATCCAATCCGACATACACCATTGGTTGCCCCCTTTCGTTGGTGGTGATGGTTCACCCCTGACAGTCGGGCCTTCGTACCTCGACTGTCGACCAACGTAAAGGGGGCCCTATTCATAGAATCTCCGGGGGCCCCTCTGGGACCAGGGCGTAGAGGTGGTCGCGGTTTCAAGGGGAGCAGGATACCCGGTCCGGGTGCGCTGCGACCTCCATGCGGCGCAGGAGCGGCGTGAATACCCGCAACCCCATGTCCAAGAATTGGAGCGGTACAGAAACAGCCTAAGAGCCTTCTCCCGCTGGCCGCCCTTTTATGGAGTTCAAGGTATGACTGACCACTACAGGCGCTACGAAATACCACAACGGGCTTAACACCCCATACACGACGGCTGGAACTAACAGGTTATGAAAGTCGCGAAGCCTACTAGGGAGTACTCCGATATCTATATCCGGGACAAACATCAGTGTCCCAACATGAAGTAGAGAGACTGGGAAATCGATTAGCCAAAAGTAGGCCCATACTATTGAGCTTTGCATAAATAATGGAAAAGTTCACCGTGCCCACGGCAGATCGGACGCGTGGATACAGGACCACAGGAGTGGTTGCGATCCATGAATGCGGCGCACCGAGTTTCGGAGCCTCCCGTTGAGTTGGCGCAAGTCCATGGGCGCGCTGTTGGCTAGGGCGTGGTCGGCCTGAGCCCAGACATATTCCGCCAGATTGAGTTCCGGGGCGTAGGCCGGGCACGCTTCCACGTGGCGGCGTGGATGCGCGGTGATCCACTGGGTGACTTCGCGGCGGCGATGGATCGGGCCCCGATCCCACAGCGGGACCCCCGGCCCCCGCAGATGCCGGAGCAGGTGTTGCAGGAAGGCTCTGACGTCCAGCCCCGTGAGATTGCGGGTGCGCAGATGAAGAGAGAGGGCCAGCCGTCTGCGCTTGGGCGACACGGCCAATGCACTGATGGCCGAGAGCCGATCCTGTTTATAGAGGTAGTGCACGACGGGCGTGTCCCCTGTGGGCGCCCCGGTGCGGGCCGCGTGGGGGATGAGCAGGAAGCCCGATTCATCGAGGCAGACCAGATGGGCGCCACGTCGCTCGGCGTTTGTTTATATGCAGCCAACGGTAACGCTTCCAATGGGCAATCGCCCCTTCGTCCCGTTGCAGGGCTCGACGCTCCGGTTTCTGACAGCTCCATCCGAGGCTGCCCAGGAGTTTCCAGACGTGGCAGGGATGATAGGCCACGCCGAACTGCTTTCGGATCATCTGGGCCACGCGGTTTAAGGTCCACAGATCCGTCCGATAGCCAGCCGCCAGGGGGCCCTTCAGGAGCACCGTGACCAGGCGCTTTTTCTGTGACAGGGAGAGCTTGGGCGGCCGGCCCGGAGTCGGTCGCGGCTGCAACCCCGTGAGCCCTGTTTGTCGGTACGTCTCGTACCATCGGAACACCGAACTCACGGAGGCGCTCACGGCGCGTGCCACCGCCGACAGATTCTTGCCCGCCCGTAGCAGCCGAATGGCCTGCCGGCGTCGCCGCTCCAGTTGCTGGGCGGTTCCTTGAGGTCTCATACCTCATAGAATAGCAAACTCGGCTGAGACTTTCCATTATTTATGCAAAACCCAATAATTGGTAGGGTTCAGTGGGATGGCATAACTTCAAGCACATTCGCATCTCTGGCTGCGTCCAATGACTTGCGATCAACCCTTCACGCATGATTCAGGCTAAAAATGGGATTGACTCGGGCAACTTGATTGTGAGTGCCAGGCATAGGAGGCAGGTCGTTGGCAAGGTAGGCCAGCCATATCCCGGTCGCTGCTGCCAACAGGATGAACACTGCGACCGCAATTCCGAGTCGAGCTAGTAGGCTGAAACGCGTTGCGCTGAAAAACACAAGGATGCTTATCGTTAGGAAGAAAAGGCCGAGGAGGGTTAGCATTCGTCAGTGTCCTGTGTTGAAGGTGAAGGAGACAGTGGGCGGCGACGACGGCAGAGGACGAATGGTAAACCGATTAGGAGGGAGATGCCGAGAGCAACTAGCCAACTAATGATCGCGGCGACAAGAAAGAAGGGATCCAGAGACCCCGCCTCGAAATAGTCCACGAGCTGGAGTGCGAGCGTTGCGGCAACGGCTGACCAAACTGAGGCAAACAGATAGCTTTTAATCAAGCAGTGAAAACCGACGCTCGTGGCGACGGCTAATACAAGGAAGAATGCGATGTCCAAGGATTCGCTCATGGCTACCTAATAAAGCAGCGGGGACCGAAGTTCGCCGAGTTGAAGCTGTCGTGCGATTCTCGATGGGCAATAGCACTTGTCCTGCGAGTCCTTGAATGGGGCATCACCAAATCGCTGTACCGCCCTAAAATAGACGGATGCGGTTGTGTAGCAGTCGTTCGCCCAGTACCCCGCCAATTTCTTGCACTCACTTGTCATGTCATCAATGAATTGAAGGTCGCACCCTGACTTACTTGAAAAGCAACGGTCGTAGCATTCATCGTGGTTCTTGCACGCTTTGGCGAAAGAATACTGACCCCACCAAGAATCTGGAATAAAAGCCTTCTTGCGACCTGAGCCACAGTAGGTTTCCGCAAGACCCCAAGGGTCAAGTCGATTGGCCGGGTTCTGCCGCACGTAACCATAGAGGTTGGTATCTCCTCCCTTGAATCCGATTGGATCTTTGACTGGGAATCTCCCGATTCGCGGCTCGTAGTACCTCGCCCGGTAGTAGGAGAGGCCGGTTTCTGAGTCAAACTCCCGGCCGGTATATGTATACGGCTGATCAACAGTTCCAGGGGATTCGAGGATGTTCCCGTACGCGTCGTAGCTGTAGCTCTTCGCCGTCACACCTGCTGAATCGGTCAGGTCCGTGACCGAGCCCAATCCATCCTGATGATAGAAGAAGGTGCTCCTGCCTTTGGTCACCGCAAGCGGCTCATCGATGCCGGGGCCATGGGTATATCTCGCCTGCAGCGTATTGGTTCCGTCGTATTCGAGCAGAACATCTTCGCCGTCGTAGACGTAGCGCCGCGTCTGAAACGTCGACGCACACCTTTGCCCCAGGAACGACGATCGGCGACCGACCCGACCCACAGCAGGGGGGGACATCGTCCTCAACAAGAAGCCGAGGTGGCTTGAAATCGGGGGGCATTACAAGTCAGCGGTGATGTCTGCTGCCCCCGGAGGAACCACAATGGGGGCATTCAGCGAGAGTCATCAACGTCGTAAACCAGCTACTTGCCGGCGAGTGTTTCAAGATATGGCCGGCCACGCTCTGCTTGCAGTCTGAACATCGAATGGACAGCCAGAGCCAGGAGAATGCAACGGCGCCGAGCCCTACAAAGGACAAACTCAACGTGACCTCGTCGGGAATGAAGGTAGACGGACTTGCTCGATGATTGATCCGCCAGATCAGCAGCACAAACAGACACAAATCCGCGAACGCCAGGAACAGAAACGTGATCGCCTTCCAACTCTGGCCCGTCCTGCCTAACCAAGACTTCTCGATTAAAAGACCGGGCATTATTCGCATCCTGATAAATCAATCCCGAAACTCTTTAAGGCCGCATCAATGGCCGATCCTGTGATAATCCCTGCTTCCAAAGAGACGCCGACTGCGAGCGCACCCAGACCCGAATTTATTGCTCCAGAGATTAACGTGTTAGCGAAGGGTAAGTTCGCCACCCCACTGCCTTGGAGAACCACCGACTTCAAGGCTTGCCCGAGCGTCACAGTTCCAACCGTATTTGAAACCGTCGCGCTCGATCCCACGGCAAGTCCTATTCCGGTCCTCGTAAAATTCGCTGGGAAGCCATAGAAGAACTCATTGGTCGTGCCAAGGTTCCTGACAAAGTTCGTCTTAAAATCTGACGATGGGCAACCGCAAGGAGAAAGCCCCAGTGGATCGGTCAGGTTAATTGGATTATTGAGGACGGATCGGTACAGATTCAAGCCGCCAGCAAGTCCGATCGGATCCTTCTGCAAGAACCGCCCGATCCGCGGATCATAATACCTGGCTCGATAATAATAGAGCCCAGTCTCTACATCAAACTCTCTCCCGGTGTAGGTGTACGGATTCTCCACCACCCCGGTCTGCTGCACGATGTTCCCCCAGGCGTCGTGGGCGTAAGCCCGGGTAACCGCGCCCGTGGCGTCGGTCAGATCAGTGATCGTGCCCAGGGCGTCGGCGTGGTAGAAGAACGTCGCGCCGCTGCGGGTGACGGCGAGGGGCTCGTCAAAGCCGGGGCCGTGCGTGTAGCGGGCGAGCAAGCCGTTTGCGCCGTCGGCCTCCAGCAGGATGTCCTCGCCGTCGTAGACGTAGCGCCGCGTCTGCCCGTTGGCGACCTTCTCGATGCGGCGCCCCAGGCCGTCGTACCGGTAGCTCGATGTGGCGAACGGCGTCGTCGCGCCGGCGGCAAACTCCTCGACCATCACCAGCCGGTTCTCCGCATCGTAGCGGTAGCGCGTGATGGTCCCGCTGCCCTTGCCCGTCTTCCGCGCCACATTCCCGTTCGCGTCGTACGCGTAGAGGAAGCCGGCGTCCTCCGTGAGCTGGTTGCCGGCGTTGTGCCGGGCGCCGTCGCTCGTGCGGTTCCCTACGAGGTCGTAGGCGAAGGTCTGGGGTTCGAGCAGCAGGGGGTGCGCCGCGCTGATCAGCCGGTCGAGGACGTCGTAGCCGAAGCTCTGGACGCCCCGGCGATCGGTCAAGCTGGTCCGATTGCCGACGGCGTTGTAGGCGTAGGAGATCGCGCCAAGGCTCCCCTCACCCCCGCCCTCGCCCGCAGGGGGAGAGGGGGCGAGGCGCTGACGCACGATCTGCGTGAGCTGCGACGCCGCGTCGTAGGCATACGTGGTCTGCACGCCGTTCGGGAACGTCACGCTGGTCCGGCGGGAGAGGGCATCGTAGGTCAGGCCGAACCCGCCGGCCGGGCTCGTGAGGCTCGTCAGCCGGTTGAGGGCGTCGTAGGCATAGCGCGTCGTCCCTGTGGGATCACCCAACGTCAGCCGGTTGCCGCTCTTGTCGTAGCTGTAGGTCAAGGTCACCGCCGGCTGGGCGGGCGCGCCGGCGGTGGTGACGGAGGTCAGCCGGTTGGCGAGGTCGTAGGTCATGGTGAGCCGGCTGTCCGGATCGGTCACGCCGGTGAGGTTGCCCGCGAGATCATAGGTGTACGACGTGACCGGCCCGCCCGGCAAGGATTTCGTGCGAAGTTGACCGACCGCGTCGTAGGCGAAGGCGAGCCGGTCGCCCCTCGGCGTCAGGCGTTCCACGAGGTTGTCCGCGCCGTCGTAGGCGTAGCGCTCCTCGTGGCCGAGCGGGTCGGTCGTGGAGGCGAGGCGGTTGAGCGCATCGTAGGCGAAGGTCGTCGTCTGGCCCTTGGCGTCCGCCACACTCACGAGGTTGCCGTTGCCGTCGTAGGTGTAGCGGGTGACGCCGCCCGCCGGGTCCATGACCTGGGTCAGGCGGTTGGCGGCGTCGTAGTCGAAGCGCGTCACGCGGCCGAGCGCGTCGGTGCTCGCGGCGACGTTCCCGGCCGCGTCGTAGGCCAAGCCGGTCGCTCGGCCGAGCGGGTCGGTGGTGACGATGAGGCGGCCCAGGTCGTCGTAGGCGAAGCGCGTGGTCTGTCCCAGCGCGTCGGTCGTGGCGGTGAGGAGGCCGCGGCCGTCGTACGCGAAGACGGTCGCCTGCGCCGCGGCGTCGGTGATCCGGATCGGGTTGCCGTGCCCGTCGTAGGCGAGGCTCGTCCGCCGCCCTTCCGGGTCGGTGACGGAAGTCACCTGGTTGAAGCTCGGCTCGTAGGTGAAGGTGGTCGTCGCCGCGATGGCCTGCTCGGTTGTGGTGAGCAGGTTGCCCTGTGCGTCGTAGGTCATGGTGGTGACCGCGCCGTTGGGGCGGGTGATCCTCGTGGGGTTGCCCTGTGCGTCCCGCTCGATCGTGGTGAGGCGGCCGAGCGCGTCCCGCTGCTGCGTCACGCGCCCGAAGGCGTCGAGCTGGAACCGGCTGGTGTGGCCGCGACCGTCGGTGAAGGCGGCGACGGTCGTCGGCGGGGCGAGCGGCGCCGGACGCTCGGCCGTGCCCTCGCCCGCGGCCACGTTCGGGACCGCGGCGATCTGCGCGGGATGGAGGGTCCGCACGTCGCCCGTGGGCAGGAGCGATCGGGCGAGCCGGCCGGCATGGTCGTACTCATAGCGCGTGACCAGCCCGCGGGCGTCGGTCCGCCGGATCAGCCGGTGCCGGTCGTCGTAGGTGAAGGCCCGGCGGCTGCCGTCGGCGTCGGTCACGGCCACGAGGTTGCCGTCGCTGTCCTGCTCGAAGCGGGTGATCCGGCCGGCCGCGTCGGTGATCGCGGCGAGGCGTCCGCCGCTGTAGCCGAGCGCGGTCACCTGCCCGGCCGGGTCGGTGATGGTCGTCAACCGGCCCTCGCCGTCGTAGGCGTAGGTCGTGCGGTTGCCGTTCCGGTCGGTGACGGCGGTCTGGAGCCCCTGCGCGTCGAACTGGATGGTGGTGCCGTCCTTGAGCCGCCGGGTGAAGGTGCCGTCGGGGTTCCGGCGCAGGGTCGAGAAGTCGCCGGGCGGGCTGACGAGCTCGGGCGCCGCCTCGGTCAACAGGCCCACCTTCACGCGATCCAGCCCCCAGCTCTCGTCCGCGAGGCCCTGCAGGCCCTCTCCGCGGAAGACGAGCGTGACCTCCTCCGCGACGTGGGGCACGGTCGCGGTGATCCGGTAGACCGAGTTCCCGCCGAGGTAACCGAAGTTGTCGTTGGCCGCGGCGCCGGTGCGGGCGGGGTTGCGCGACGTGGGATGGGGACCCGGGTAGGCCTGGTTGTTGCCGGCGAACCCCGTCGTGCTGAAGGTCGTCTGCAGGAGCGTGGCGCCGCCCTCCACGCGGAGGTCCCAGGCGTCCGGGCCGCAGCAGAAGGCCCCGTCGCCGTCCCAGGTCTTGAGCACGAGCAGGTCGAAGGCGAGGCGGAGACCGCGATGGGGCGGAAGGTCCCGGAGCGTCAGCCGCACCGGATCGTTGCCGAATTCGCCGAGGAACGGGTGGGCGCCGATCGGCGTGAGCGCGACGGCGGCCGGTGTCCACTCGGGGCCGGCGCCGGCTTCGAACGTGGCGCTGTAGAGTTCCTGGGGTGGATGATCGGCGAGGAGGACGATCGCGCTGCTGCCGAGCCCCCCGCCGCAGCCGTCGATGAGGCGCACGGTGACCCGGTTGAGCCCCGGCTGGAACAACGTGGTCAGGTCCCGTGGCGGCAGCTCGCTCACGACGCGGCAGCCGTTGCTGTAATCATGGCGGAAGCTCGCGCTGGTCCCGTCCGCGCGCAGGACGGTCAGCTCCAGCAGGTCGTCAACCTGAGTGGGGGCGATCCGCGGAGTCCCGGCCTCGCCCAGGAGCCACACCTCGAATGCGTCCGGCAGCTCGAAGTCGAAGGTCTGATCGAGGAAGACCTCACCGCGGGCGGCCGGACGGCCGGGCACGCCCGTCGTGATCTTCCGTGCCTGGATCAGCCCCAATTGCGCGGCGAAGAGCGTGGTCGCCCCGGCGCCTTCCGCCAGCACGACCGAGCCGTCCGCCTGGGGGAAGAGCCGGTCCACCCCGGCCAGCGTCCAGCCCGCCCCGAAGGGGCTGCGCCGCTCGTTGCGCAGCAGGAGCTGGCGCCGCGTCGCGCCGCCGATGCTGGAGAAGGGGTAGTTGGAGAACAGCATCAGCTCGTAGGGATAGCGGCCGGTCGGCAGGCCGGAGCCGTCGAAGGGAACGCCCAGCCGCGACACCGAATCCGCGTCCTCCGGCAGGCCCGCGGCGTCCCAGAACAGCTCGTCGCCCTGCTGGAGGCCGCCGACGGTCAGCCGCGCGGAGAAGGTTCGCGGCACGGCGGCGCGGACGCTCAGCGCGGCATCAACCGGCAGGATCGGCTGGACGTCCGCCGAGGTGGAGCGGTAGTGGAGCGTGAGGTCGCGGGCCACGCCGAGCGTCCGTACGCCGGGAATCGCCTGGTCCAGCGACAACGCGCCTTCCTCCAGGTCTGCCTCCGAGCCGAGCTTGCAGGTCGTGCACCGGCCGATCGCCTGATCGTTCGCGGCCTGGCCCGGCTGCGGGTTGGGCGCGAGGGCGAAGTGCCAGGCCGTCGCGCGCACGCCGCCGCTGATCGTCTCCAGCCGCTCCCCGTCGTCGCTCACGCGCATCGTGCCGACAAGGTTGAACGTGCCCGTGTCCGGCGAGAGCGACCAGAGGTCCAGCTCGTTGCCCGGCGGCAGCCGGTCCACATTCGGCAGGGTGAGCGGCGCGGGCCGGTCCAACCGCACGCCGGCCGGCTGGATGGTGACCGACAGGCCCGGCCGCAGCTCCACCGGCCGCGATTCCGGCCGGCCGTATTCCGGGACGGGACTGATCGAGAGCGTCCCGCTGTAGAGCGAGCCGTTCGCGCCGCGCGCCGTGCCGGCGGGGATCGTCAGGCTCACGCCGGGCAGGTCCGGGTTGGTCACGACGGTCGCGGCCGTGGGCGTGACCGGCACGGCATGGGCGGTGTCGATGGTCGGCAGGGTGAGCGGTGCGGCGAGGTGGGTCGTGACGCCGGGGATCAGGTCCACCGGCGCGACGAGAATGGCATAGCCGGCGGCGAAGCCGTCCACGACGAGCTGCTGGCGGCCGCTCGGGACGCCGGCCAGGAAGAACCGGCCCTGCGCGTCGGTGACGGCGGCCTGGCCGGTGGCCTTCAGCATGACCCGTACGCCGGCGAGCGGCTGCGCGCCGTCCGTGACCAGCCCGGCGACGCCGGTCGTCCCGCCGGGCGGGGTGCCGGTGACGGTGATCGTGATCGTCTCCGAAGCCGCCCGCACGCCGTCGCTCGCCGTGAAGCTCAGCGTAAACGTTCCCGCCTGCGTGGCGTCCGGGGTGAAGGTGAACTCGCCGGTCCGGCTGTGGAACGCGGCGTGGGCGGGCAGCGGGAGCGGCGTGACGGCGAAGGCGATGGGATCGCCGTCCGGATCGGTGGCCCCGACGGTGATGCGCAAGGTCGTGCCGAGGGGCACGACGCGGCTCCCGATGGGCGTCAAGGCCGGCGGGCTGTTGAGCACGGTGAAGGGCTCAGGGCTCGCCGCCGTGCCCTGCGGCGTCGTCACGGTGACCGGCCCGCTCCGCGCGCCGGACGGCACGACGGCCGTCAGCGTCCCCTGGCTCGCGACCGTGAAGGCGGCGGGCACTCCGCCGAACGCGACTGCCTGGACGCCGAGGAAGTGGCTTCCGGCGACGGTGACGGCCGTGCCCACGGCTCCGGCGAGGGGCGACAGGCCGGTGATGACCGGCGGCCGCAGGACCGTCACGACCTGGGTGCTGGTCGCGGTCCCGCCCGGCGTCGTCACGGTGAGCGGGCCGCTCTGGGCGGCCTCGGGGATGAGGACCGTCACCGTGGTGGCGGTCGCGTCGGTGACGACCGCCGGCAGGCCGGCGAGCGTGACGCGCAGGTGGACCGGGTCCAACCCAAGGTGCCGGCCGGTGAGGGTGACAGCGCTGCCCGGCGGGCCGCCGGTCGGGGCCAAGCCGGTGATGATCGGCAGGGGGAACGTGGTGAACCGGCTCGTGGTCTCGGGCAGCGGATTGCCGGCGGCATCCGTGAGCCCGTTGAGGGACAGGGTATAGGTGGTGCCCGGCTCCAACCGGACGGTGGGGGCGACCATGACCAGCAACCCCTCCTCCGCTGGAGCGACGAAGCTCGGGACCGGCCCGCCGGGGCCGGTGAGCATGACCGTCATTGGCGTGACGCTCGCCGGACGCAGCGGCTCGGAGACGAGCACGGTGACGAGGGGGTTACGCGGGACAAACAGGGTGTCCGGGGCGGGACTGATGGCCTGGACCTTTGGGGACGCCGCATCGGGCGGCGGCGGGCCGAGCAGCTCGGTATGGGACAGGACCCCGCCCGCGCCCTCCCCGCCGGCCACCAGGATTTCTCCATTCGGCAGTCGCGTGGCCGTGTGGCGGGCGCGCGGGACGCGCAGCATCGCGGCGACGGGAGCGAAGCTCCGGCGGGCGGGGAGGAAGACTTCCAGGGAGCCGAGCCAGGTCCCGCCCTGCCGGCCGCCGATCAGCAGGACCGAGCCGTCCGGCTGGAGCAGCGCGGCGTGGCCGGCGCGGGGCGTCGTCAGCGGCGAGGCCAGCGGCGTGCTGTGGCCGGTCGCGGGGTCGAACAGCTCGGCCGAGGCCAGCTCGCCCTCTGCGTTCCGCCCGCCGGCGACGAGCACCAGGCCGTCGGGCAGGAGTGTCGCCGTGTGGGCCGTGCGGGGGACCTGCAGCGCCTCCGGCAGGGGCGTGAAGGTGCCGGCCCGGGGATCGAAGAGGGCGCCGCTGAGAGGGTCCGGCCGGGCGTCGAGGTGCTCGGCTTCCGTCAGGGCGAAGTGCGAGACATCGAGCCCGCCCAGCAGCAGGACGCGGCCGTCGGGCAGCACCGTGGCCGTGTGGCCGGCGCGCGCATGGTGCAGGGCGGCGGGCAGGGGGTCGGCCGCGCCCAAGTCGCGGCGCAGGTGCTCGGCCGAGGACAGCGGCCCGACGGCATCTTCCCCGCCGGTGACCAGGAACGAGGCATCCGGCAGCAGAGTGACGCGATGGGCCCGGCGGGCGGTGAGCAGGGAGAGGTCCAGGGCCCGGCTCCGGAGCGTCACGCCGTCGAACCGCTCCGCCGTCGCGAGGGGCTCGGGGCCTGGGCCTGCCGACAGTCCGCCGGTGAGGAGGATGCGGCCGTCGGGCAGCAGAGTGGCGCTATGGCCGGCGCGCGGCTCGGTGAGGTCGTCGAGCGCGATCGTGCCGGCGATCGAGAGCCGGAGAAAGCTGCCCGGCTTGCCGGCCAGCTCGACGGTCAGGCTGTGCGGGCCCGGCGCGAGGGGCAGCGACCGCTCGATCGTCGCCGTCGTCTTGGAGAAGGCGCCGGGCGAGACGACCTCGACCCCGTCCACCCACACGCGGCCGCTGGACACCGCCCCGTCGAGGCTGCCGCGCCCCCGACGGTCCGTCGCGCCGTTGACGATCCGCAGGGTGAAGGGCGGGCCGACGGAGGCGGGCACGAAGAAGGCACGGTCGTAGGCGTTCGGCGCGCCGCCGGTGCGGTCGAAGCGCTCTTCCTCGAAGACCGGTCGGGACTGGGGGGCGGCGACGACCGGTGCGGCCGGAAAAGCGAGGAGGAGCAGCGCGATGGACCAGAGGCGTCGAACGATCCCGACACGGCGCGGCGGCTGATCCCGGCAGGACATCGGGGCGCTCCCCTCACGTGGGCGGCGCCTGCTATACCGGAAACGCGGCGGGCCGACAAAAGGTCAATTGAGAGGCAGCGCTAATGTCCCCAACTTGGCGGCGGGACGATGTGTCCCAGTGCGGCGTCCCACACGTGCGTGGCCTCGTCATGCCGGCGGACGCCGGCATCCACGATCGTGCTACGACGCTGGGTTCCGGCTCGCGGCCGCGCAGCGGCCTCGGCCGGAATGACGAACTGAATGACGGGACGCCACACCAGGTGAACTGACTCAGGCGTGACGTGAAAGGCGGCGGCGCTGCCGCTCAGCGCGGGCCGGGGCGGCGGATGAGCAGGGGCATGGATTCGGTGACGGCCCAGGCGAGCGACCGGGCATCCTCGCGCGACAGGGCGAGCCGCAGCCTGGGCGGGACCGGCTCGCCGCCGGTCAGCGTGGTGGCGCCGGCCGAGAGGCGGCCCCAGGCTTCCACGAGCAGGCTCTTGCTCCAGAGCCAGAAGCTCTCGCGCGGCGGCGGCGACACCGCGATGACCAAGGGGGGATCGAACTGCAGCTCGTAGGCCGCGGGCATGTCTTCCAGCTCGATGGGGTCGAGCTCGGCGTCGGGTCCGCCGGCCGCCTTGGGCCGGATCACGGGCGGGCGCATGCGCAGGCGGAAGGGCGACGCCGGCGACCCGTCGGCCGCGCCGCGCCAGGAGAGGATCGGGAGCCGGTGCAATTCGAGCCCCCGTCCCTTGATGAGGATGGCTCCCTCGGCGAGGTCCACGAGCAGGTAGATCTGGGAGCCGGCCGCGAGGGGGAGTTCCTGCTCGAGCAGGCGGGTGTCGGCCTGAATCGCCGCGGCTCCGGACCGGTCGGGGTCGCGGTCCGGCGCCGGTTCCCCTTCGCACGCGGCGAGGGACGCGAGCGCCCACGCCAAGACCACGCACAGGCCGAGGCGTCCGGGTCGGGCCCGGCGCGGCCGGGCTCGTCGGAAGGGCGGGTGAGGAAGGGGCATGCGGGAAACGGCTAGAAGATCAGCAGCGGGGTTCCGACCTTCGCCAGCCGGTACACGGTGCGCAGGTCCTCGTCGTTCAGGCGGATGCAGCCATGGGTCACGTTGCGTCCCAACAAGCGCGTGTAGAGGGTGCCGTGGATGAAGTAGCCCTTCCCGAAGCCGAGGGCATATTCCCCGAGGATGCCGGATTCGACGCGATCGGCCTGGTCCTTCGGCACCTCCAGGCCTTCTTCGAGGAAAGCCCAGTCCGGCTTGACCCAGACGGGGTTGGTCAGGCGCGACTGAATGAAGAAGACGCCGCGGGGCGTGTCGAAGATCCACTGGGTGCCGGGACGGCCGGGATGGTCGAGAATCGTGCCGCTGCCGGTGGAGGCGACGGCGGTCAGGAGGGTCTCGTCGCGTCGCTTGACGTAGAGCCGGTTGCGCGCCGTGTCCACCACGATGTAGATCCCGCCCGGCGCCTGCTGGGCGAGCTGTCGCTGGAGGGACGCGAGGCGGGCGCGGTGGGCCGGCGGGTCGGGCTGGACCCCGGCGGGCGGCCCATCCTCCCGCAGGTCGCCGCTCTGTGAGGCGGGGGCGGCGAGGAAGCCGATCGCGGCCAGGAGCGCGGCCAGGCCCAGGCGCCTTCCCCACACCATCGCCGGGGGCTGCGACATCGGGGCTCCTCCGTGACGGGTCAGACCTTCTGCGCGCCGGGGGAGCCGCGCCGGCCCGTGCGGTGGCTCTCCCGCTCCAACTCCGCCAGGGCCGCGGCCACCGCGTTGTCGCGCGCCGTCGCGCCGACGATCGTCACCGGCGTGCCGGCGGCCACGGCGGCAAAGACGGCGTCCATGTCGTGGTCGTCCAGCATCACGCAGCCCATCGTCTGGCTGAGCTGGAGGTCGCCGGTGCCGTGGATCTCGATCTCGCCGCCGATGCTGGCCTGCCGGGGCAGCCGCCCCGAGGTGCGCGCGACCTTGAACCGGCGGCGGTCCTCGGCGTTGGGGTAGTCCAGTAAGAGCGCCCGGTGGAACAGGGTGTCCCCGCGGTCCTTCTTCCGAGCGACGCGGTAGTAACCCTCCGGCGTGGCTCCGTCGCCCTGGTACCGTTTTTCCATTACCCCGTTGAAACCGAACTGGGCCGGGTAGGAGGCGACGGCGCGGCCGTTCCGGTAGATGGTCAGCCGCCGGTCGGCCTTGCTGACGAGGATGGCCGTGGCGCGGTGTGCGCGCGACCATTCGATCGTCCTGCGAGCCATGCGGCTCCAGGCGGCCACCTGCCGCTCGTCCGCGTAGTGTCCGAGCTGGTCGGCCAGGAAGTCGATCTGGGCGTCCAGCAGCTCGTCCGCCCGCCGGCCGATCTGCAGGGCCCGCGCGAACTGCCCCTGCTCCAAGTGGGAGCGGGCCTGCTTGACGAGGAGGTCCGTCTCGACCGGCCGTCGGCCGAGGACCACGCGCCCGCCGATCGCGGTGACGTTCTCCGTGAACAGGGCCAGCCGTCGTTCGAGCGCCTGGATCAGCTCCTCGGCGGCCAGCCGCTCCCGTTCCTTGCGCTCCGCCGCGATCGCGGCCGCGCGGTCTCCCTGTTCCTTGATGCGGTGCAGGTCCGCGAGGAGGGTGTTGGGCTCCCAGGGCCAGCGGATCACGTCCTCCTCGGACATCAGCCGGCCCCGCATCGCCACCCACTGCTCGACGAACTGCGCGTACTCCTCCGGCGCGAACTCCGCGCCCTGGACCGCCACGAGCCGGCGGTCCAGGGCCTCGATGGCTTGGAGGAGATCGGGCGGGGGCTGCTGAACGCAGGCCGACGCGGCGGCCCACAGGAGCAGCCCCGCCCCGAACACCGGCCGGCCCGATCGCCAGGAGTGCGTCATCACGGCTTCGTCACGACTTCTTCTTGGGAGCCGGCGTGCCCTTCCCGCCCTTGACCTTGGCGAGGGCGCTCTCGATCTCGGCGGACAGGGCCTGGCTCTTGTCCTGGATGGCCTTGGCCTTCGCCTGGGCACCCAGGTAGTCTTCCTTGTCGAGCGCAGTTTGCACGTCGGCCAGGGAGGCCGTCAACCCCTCCGCGTCGGCCTTGATCGCCTCGAGCGCCGCGCGATCCTTGCCGACCGGCGCCTTGGCGACCAGCTCCTGCGCGGCCTTCACCGACTCCTGCGCCGCCTGCTGCGCCTTCACCGCGGCCTGCTTGGCCTCTTCCTTCTTCTTCGCGGCCTCGGTCGCCACGCGGCCGGCGTCCGTCTGGACGGAGGCGAGGAGCTGCTCGGCCTTGCCGTAGTCGCGCAGCAACGCAAACTTCCCGTCTTGCTCGGCGATCTCCTTCTTCGCGTTCGCGAGCGTCCCGTCGAGCTTGGCGAAGTCCTCCGCCAGGTAGGTCGGCGCGCCGGCGGTCTTGGCCTCTTCGACCGCCTTCTCGGCGGCGGTGACCTTTTCCGTGGGGGCCTTCGCGCAGGCGGCGAGGAGCACGACGGGGGCCAATGCGAACAGCAGCAATCGTTTCATCAGGGGGTCTCCTTCTCTCGGCTGTGGTGGCTGGGTGTGAGCCAGGATCGGCGGAAGCACTGTCGGAATGCCGCCGACTGCGACCGGGTCCGGGGCCCCTTCGAGCCGGCGTCGGCCGGCCCGAAGGGCCCCGTCCTCGGGCTACGCCGGATTACTTCTTGTCGGCCTTCTTCTTGTCCTTCTTCTCGGCCTTGGGCGCGTCCTTCTTCGCGTCCTTCGCCTCAGGCTGCGCGGGAGCGGCCGGAGCCGCCGCGGCCGGGGCCGCCGGAGCCGCCGGAGCCGCCGGCTTGTCGCCGGCCAGCACGACCGTTGAGAAGCCCAGGGTCATCGCCAACGCCGTCATGGAGAGCAACATCTTCGTCATGGGGTATTCACCTCCTTTCCAAGGGGGGATATCTGCACCTCGTCGGTGCAGGCGGGCTGCCAAGCAAGAGCTGTTCCACGATGGTCGCTGTACTTTCCATGGGAGAACCGGGCGATTTCAATCTGTTCTGATGCCGACTTGGATGGGGAAAAGCTGGGGCACTGTGGCGGACTGGTTGAGCCCCTGCCAAAACGCCCCAGGGGGGCCCTTCTCCCTCGGCGGTGACGTTGCCCAAGGATTGGGTTGCGCGAGTCGATGGACATCCAGTAGAATCCGCCCCGTTTGCCCGGTCCAGGAAAGCGGCCGGGCCCAGCCAAGGAGGTTGCGGCGATGAGAAGAGTGCTGAGCGTTCTGGCGGCGATGGTTCCTGTCCTGGCCACGGCGGCGGTCGCCCTGGCCAACGAGCCGAAGGGGGGAGCTCCGGATTATTCCGGCATCTCTTACATGTACTACACGCTGATCGGCCTGATCCTGGGCTACGGAGTGTACGACACCTTCATCAAGAAGTCCTGACGACTTCGATGGCAGAACCGGCGCAGCGGGGGCCGCGCGTCGCCTGAACCAAGGCGTGACGCGCGGCCCCTTCGTTTTCCGCGGCGTCCCCTCAGGTCTTTCGCGCCGCCTCCTTCGTCAGCAGCGGCTCCAGGATCGGCCACAGCCGATCCACGATCAGCTTGTAGCCTTGGGCGGTCGGATGGATGCCGTCCGGCTGGTTCAGGGCCGGCTGGGCCGCGACCCCCTCCAGAAAGAAGGGCATCAGCGCCACCCCGTGGCGGCGGGCCAGGTCCGGATAGATCCCTTCGAATTGGCCGATGTAGTCCCTGCCGTAATTGGGCGGGAGTTTCATGCCCGCCAGGACCACGGTCACGCCGGCCGCCCGCAGGCGCCCGACGATCTCATCTAGGTTCGTCCTCGTGGCGTCGAGGCTCAGCCCGCGCAGGCCGTCGTTCGCGCCCAGCTCCACGATGACGAGGGCGGGTCGGCTCTTGAGCACCCAGTCCACGCGGCGCAGCCCTCCGGCGGTCGTCTCGCCGCTGACACCCGCGTTGACGACCTCGTAGCGGTAGCCGGCTTGGTTCAGCCGGCGCTGCAACTGCGCCGGGTACGTGTCTTCGGCCGCCACGCCCAGCCCCGCCGTCAGGCTGTCGCCGAACGCCACGATCCGCGGACGGCCCTCGGCGGGCTGCAGGCGATCTGGGGCCTCCGTCGGCTCGGCCAGCGAACTCCGGCCTTCTTGGTTTTTTAAGGGAGCGCTTGTCGGCGCGGGGGCCGACTCGTCGGTTGGGGAACGGTCGCAACCGCCGAGGCCCGGAGTCAGCCCTCCGGCGAGAAAACAGACCAGGGTCACGGCGCGGAGGACGGCTCGGCGCGGCAGCCCCGGCACGCCCTGCGTAGAAGCACGTTGACCGGCATCCTCAGGCATCGAGCACCCGCTGCATGGCGGTATCATCTCAGGCTGGGTCGCATGACCGGAGGATACCCGAGGCTGTGGCAATCGGGTACCGATTCGAGAAACAGTGACACCACTTTGCCACAGGTGACCAGGTCAGTGGACCGGAGCTCAGGAGTTCCTCCATGGAAAAGGGACAGAAGTTCTCGTGATTTGGAGAAGAGAGCCCCCAGAAGCCCCAGACGCGCTATCCTGGCACGAGGATTGCTTAGCATTTGCACTCGCCTAGACAGTCTCCACAGGCCTCACCGGCCCCACGAACCGACGATGGTCAAGACCGACCACCAGACAGGCGAGCGGAGAGAGCGCCTTTCCCTTCAGGAGGAGGTGGGGCGGGATCTCCGCGCGCCGGTTGACGTCCCCGATCGCCCCCTGCCGGAATCCCCCGAGCCGTCCGTGATCGGTCGCATTCGCTCGCGCCGCCGAACCGCCCAGTTGCGGTCCTGCCCCCGCTGCCTGGAACCCTCGCTGGTTCCGACCGGCGTGTACTGGGCCTGCGCGAGCTGCCGCTTCGCCATCACCGAGCAGGCGCTCTCGCGCGAGCTGCTCGGCTCCTCCTCCGAGTCGGAGCAGGCTCCCCTGGCGACCGGCGCCGGGAGGGGCCACCGGTAATCTTTCCCATCGCCTCGTTCCCCCAGCCGCCTGCCTCGCCCTTTCCTCAGCGGACCGGACCCTGTCACCTGTGGTAGCATACCCCCGCGTAGGGGCGAGCCTGCCAGGAGGAACCATGAGCGACCATCGGCGGGGCGAGGAGCGTAGCGGCGACAGGCCGGGCGGCCAGGGCGCAGCATCCGGCGGCTCGACGGACCCCCTCCTGCTCCTGGACGAATGTCTGGCGGCCCTCTCGCCTGACGACCCACGCCAGCGCCTCCTGTACCGGCTGCGCCACCAGTTAGCCCAGGCGGCGGCGGGTCAGCAACAGCGGGAGGCGGAATTGAGAAAGCTCACCGCCGTCGTCGAGAAGCTCACCACGCCGGCGAACCGGGTCGGGACGCTGCTGGATCTCCCGGCCGAGGGCCTGGCCCGCGTCGTGGTCGGCGGGGCCGAATACTACACCAACGTTGATCCCCGCGTGGAGTCCGGCGAGCTGAAGGTCGGCGCGCAGGTCCTGGTCAACGAGGCCTTCGCGGTGATCAAGGCCTTGGGCTATGACCTCAGCGGGCCCGTGCTGACCGTGGCGGAATGTCTGCCGGACGGACGGCTGCGCTTCCAGCAGGAGGGGGGACGGCAGTCCCTGATCCTCCCGCGTTCCACCGACCTGGCCAGCGTCGAGCTTCGGGCCGGCGACGAGGTCCGCGTCGACCCCGGCCATCGGATTGCCCTGGAGCGGATGGAGGAGCGCAAGGCCCGGACCCATCTGCTGGACGAAACCCCCACGGTGACCTGGGAGCAGATCGGCGGCCAGGAGCGGGCCATCGCCGCCATCCGTCGCGCCATCGAGGCCCCGCTCCTGCACCGGCAGACGTTCGACCGGTACCGGTTCGCCCAGCCCAAGGGCTTCCTCCTCTACGGGCCGCCCGGCTGCGGCAAGACGATGATCGGGCAGGCGGCCGCCGCCAGCCTGGCCAAGCTCGTGACGGAGGCCGGCGGGCGGGGGGCCGCGGCCGATCCAGGCCCCTCCGGTCGCCCGCCGATCGCCGGCGGCCTCTTCCTACACGTGAAGGGGCCCGAGATCCTGAACATGTGGCTGGGCGAATCGGAGCGCCTGGTGCGCGACCTCTTCACGCGGGCCCGCGAGCGGCGGCGGGCGGGCTACCTCCCCTTCATCTTCATCGACGAGGCCGAATCCATCCTCGGGACGCGGCGGGCGATGCGGTCCTTCAACATCACCAACACGCTCGTGCCGATGTTCTGCGCCGAGATGGACGGCGTCGAGTCCCTGCGGGACGTCGTCATCATCCTCGCGTCCAACCGGCCGGACCTGATCGACCCTGCTGTCCTGCGGCCCGGCCGCATTGACCGCAAGATCAAGGTGGCGCGGCCGGGGCGGGAGGAGGCGGCCGAGATCCTCCGCGTGTATCTCACGCCGGACCTGCCCCTGGACCGGGCCCTGCTCGATCGGCACGGCGGGGACCGGGCGGCGGTGGTGGCGGCGCTGGCGTCGCTCGTCGCGGATTCCCTCTTCAAGCGGTCCGACGCGAATCGGCTGCTGGCGATCCGGCTGCGGAACGGGCAGAGCCGGCTGCTCTATCGCGGCGACCTGGTCAGCGGGGCCATCCTCGCCTCCATCGTCCAGCGGGCGAAGGAGCGGGCCATCGAGCGGGAAGTGGGTGGGGCGGCCGGCGCCGGACTGACGGCCGACGACTTGCTCGCGTCGCTGGAGGCCGAGTATCGCGAGGGCGAGGTGCTCCCGCCGGACGAGGCGGCGGAGGAGTGGCTCAAACTGCTCGACCACCATCCGGATCAGGTCGTCGGCGTCAGGTCCTTCCGCGCAGGGCGCGCCGGCGAGGAACGACCGGTCGGCCACATCATTTGAAGGGGATCGGCACGGCCCCATGCGCCTCTTCGGCCTTGAAACCGAGTACGGCATCACGCGGGACGACCAGGAGACCGTGGACCCCGTGGTCGAGTCCACGGAGCTGGTCCGGGCCTACCTGGCCGCGCCCTTCGAGCGGCGCTGGGACTACCGGGGCGAGGACCCGCACCAGGACGCGCGCGGCTTCCGGGTCGCCGGTCTCCAGCAGGACGAGGAGGAGCGGGAGTTCGCCGGGCAGGACGCACAGCGGCCCTACTCCTTCCACGAGATGAAGAGCGACCTCGTCCTTCCCAACGGCGCGCGCTTCTACAACGACCACACCCACCCCGAATACTCCACCGCGGAATGCCGACGCCTCCGCGACCTCGTCGCCCAGGACCGGGCCGGCGAGCGGATCGTCCGGCTCGCGGCCGAGCGGCGCAACCGGGCGCTCGGGGGCCCGCACGTGCAGCTCTACAAGAACAACACGGATTTCCACGGCCACAGCTACGGCTGCCACGACAACTACCTCGTTCCGCGATCCGTGCCCTTCCCGGCGCTCGCGGCGGGGCTGCTGCCGTTCCTGGTCAGCCGGCAGGTGCTGGCGGGGGCCGGCAAGGTCGGCATCGAGACCGGCAACGGCCGGCTCCAGCTCGGCGGGTTCCAGCTCTCCCAGCGGGCGGACTTCATCGAGACCGAGCTCGGCGTGGACACGATGCACAACCGGCCGATCCTCAACACCCGCGACGAGCCCCACGCCGAGCGGACGCACTGGCGCCGGCTCCACCTGATCGTCGGGGACGCCAACCTGTGCGAGGTCGCCACCGCGCTCAAGGTCGGGACGACGGCGCTGGTCCTGGACCTGATCGCAGCCGGCGCCGCGCCGCCGCTCGCGCTGGAAGACCCGGTGGCGGCCGTCAAGGTCCTCTCGCGCGATCCCGAGCTCAAGGCGGTGGTCCGTCGCGCCGACGGGCGGACGATCTCCGGCGTGGAACTGCAATCCGCCTACCTGGCGGCGGCCATGACCCATCTCGCCGGACGGGATGAGGAAACCGACTGGGTCCTTCGCGAGTGGGACGAGACGCTGGGCCTGCTCTCGCGCGATCGCGGGGCGCTGGTCGGCCGCCTCGACTGGGTGACCAAGCAGTGGCTGCTGGAGACCTTCGTGCGGGAGGAGCGGATCGGCTGGGACGATCCCTGGCTCGCGAGCCTCGACCTTGAGTATCATAACGTGGACCCGGCGCGCGGCCTGTTCCTGGCGCTGGAGGCGGAGGGGCGGGCCCGGCGCCTGACGACCGATGCGGAGGTGGAGGCGGCCGTCGCCGCGGGCCCAAAGGACACGCGCGGCGGCAGCCGGGGGCTCTGCGTGAGCCGGTTCGGCGGCGAGATCGAGTCGGTGCAGTGGGAGTCGGTGCGGTTCCGCGGCGCGGCGGGCGGCGGGCTGTTGAACATGGACGGCCTCTTCGAGCCGGAGGACGTCGCCGCGCTGAACCGCATCCTGGCGTCGAGCGCCACGCCGGCCGAGGCGCTCGACGCCTGGGCGCAACGGAAGCAGGGAAAGGAGTCGTCGCCATGAACAGGACGATGGTGGGTGTGGGAGGGGCGCGCTCTGCGGGGCCCCCTCCCGCTGCGAGGGGTGTGGGAGGGGCGCGCTCCGCGGGGCCCCCTCCCGCTGCGATGGAAAGACGGGAGCGGCCGTTCGACCCGATGCCGAAGCCGACCGGCCCCTCGGAGGAAGAGGGCGGGCCACGGCGGCCCGATGCCGGCTCGCCCGAGCGGGACAACCTCCTCAAGCGCATGCGCCGCGTGGACCCCAAGCAGGCGGAGCGCTACCGGCAACGGACCGGGGAGTAAGCGTGAACGGTGAAGCGTGAAAGGCGAAAGGTGAACGGTAACGGGAGAACGGCGCACAGGGTCAGGGGGATGGCGAGCGGCCGCACCGTCCCGATCCTCGTAGCGTACATTTCACGGTTCGCGGTTCACATTTCACGGTGATTCAGATGGGCATGCAGGGCGATTTTCTCCGGTTGTTGAAGGAGCAGGGCTACCGGCTGCCGGCCGCGGACGGGGGCGCGCCGGGCGCCTCGTCGGAGTTCCCCAGCGGCACGACGATCCTGGCCGTGAAGTACCGCGACGGCGTGCTCGTGGCGGGCGACCGTCGCGCGACCGCCGGCACCACCGTGATGTACGACCGCACCGACAAGGTGCTGGAGCTGGACCGGCACAGCGTCATGGCGATCGCCGGCGTCCCGGCCACCGCCTACGAGATGGCCCGCGTGCTGGAGCATTCCTTCAAGTACTACCGCCGCAGCCAGCTCCAGGATCTCAGCTTCGAGGGCAAGCTGCGCGCGGTCTCCAAGCTGCTCAAGGACAACGTGCCCGCGGCGCTGGCCGGCACGGGCGCGGTCGCGCCGATCTTCGCGGGCTACGACCTCGACCAGGGCGCGGCGAAGATCTTCTTCTACGACATCCTGGGCGCGGAGTTCGAGGGCGCGGAGTACGCCGTGTCCGGCTCCGGGTCGCCGACGATCCGGGGCATCCTGCACTATCTGAACAGTTGGAGCGGGCGGCCGCTCGCCGCCCTCCCCGAGGAGGAGGCGGTGATCCAGGCGCTCCGGCTGCTGACCTGCGCAGCCGAGTTCGACAGCGCGACGGGCGGCGTCAATCGCGACGCCGACCTCTACCCGGTGGTCAAGCTGATCACGGCGAGCGGCCTCGCGACCGTGCCGGGCGACCGGCTCAAGCATCTCTTCGCAACGCAGGTGGCCCGCCATGTATGAAGAGCCCTACCGGTGGGTGGAGGCCGTCGGCAACCGGCGGTCGTACCTCGACGAGCAGTTCAAGCGGGGCAGCCCGGTCGTCGGCCTCGCCTACGCGGAAGGGCTCCTGCTGTTCACGGTCAGCCGCGGCACGCCCAAGCTCTACGAAGTCTACGACCGCATCGGCCTGGGTGGCATGGGCCATCCCGCCGACCTGGAGAAGTTGCGCTTCAGCCTGCTCGACCTCGCGCACGTGGAGGGGTTCAACCGCTCGCCCTCGGACGTGACCGCCGCGAGGCTGGTCAAGTACGGCCTCGCCCCCGTCGTCAAACAGGCCTTCGAGGAGATCTTCAAGGCGCCCTTCATCGTCAAGCTGCTGCTCGCGGAGCTGGGCACGAAGCCGGGCCGGGAGGCGTTCCTGACCGTGAACTACGACGGCGCGTTCGAGGAGGCCGCGCAGGCGGCCGTCCTGGCCGCCACGCCGGCGATCGAGGCCGCGATGCTCGCCTACCTCAAGCGGACGAGGCCAGCCGCGCCTGCCTCGCTGGAGCAGGCGCTGGGCCTCGCCGGCCGCGCCTGGGCGCTCGGCTCGCTCACGCAGGCCGCCGAGCCGCGGGAGGGTGACGAGAAGGAAGGCCGGGCCGCCGCGCCCGCCGAGGTCGAGCCGGACGAGGCTGCGCTGCTCGCCCACCTGCGGGAGGTGCTCGCGGACCGGACGATCGAGTGCGCCGTTCTGGAACATCGGATGCCCGGCTCCTCCAAGTACCGCGCCCTGACCGCGGCGGAGCTTTCCCTCTGCCTGCCCCTCGCCGCGCCCTGAGCCCTGATCCTCCGGGTCGTCCATGCTGAACCGCATCTTCGGGCTCGAGACCGAATACGGCCTCCTCATCAACGAGGATCGGCCCGAGCATTCGCCCTCCTGGCTGGCGCGCCGCGTGCGGGACCACCTCTTCCACGTCCAGCAGCGCGGCGTCCTCGACCTCCATCACCGCGGGCACGACGAGCCGCCGGGCAACGGCGGCTTCCTCACCAACGCCGGCCGCGTCTACCTGGACATGGGCCACCTGGAATATGCCTCGCCGGAGTGCGGCACGCTCTTCGACCTCCTCGCCGCCGACCGGGCGGGGGACCGGCTGCTGCAGCAGGCGATCGAGGCGCTGGAGCTGGGCGACCGCGTGGCCCTCTTCAAGAACAACGTGGACCACGAGACCGACGCGACCTTCGGCTGCCACGAAAACTACCTGGTGACCCGCCGCTTTCCCTTCACGCGTCGGGGGCTCGGCCAGCTCGTCCCCTTCCTCGTCACGCGGCAGGTCTTCGCCGGCGCCGGGCGCGTCGGCGCCGCCCAGTCGCCGGACGGCTGGGTCCAGATGGACCGGCTCATCGTGCCGCGCGCCGGCCTGCGCGGCCCGGCCGGCGACCCGGGGGTGACGTTCCAGCTCTCCCAGCGGGCGGACCACATCGTCAACGACTTCTTCGAGTGGGTACAGCAGAACCGCGCCATCGTGAACACGCGGGATGAACCGCTGGCCGACCCCAACCGGTTCCGGCGCATCCATCTGCTGCTCGGCGATTCCAACATGGCGGAGACGGCGACGGCGCTCAAGCTCGGCACGACCGGCCTCGTGCTGCAGCTCATCGAGGAGGGCCATGCGCCGGAGGGATTGGAGCTCCGGGAGCCGGTCGAGGACCTGCAGGAGATCTCGCGCGACCAGGACCGCACCTGGCGCATCACGCTCGCCTCGGGCCGGACCCTGTCCGCCATCGATGTGCAGGAGCAGTACCTGGAGGCGGCGGTGCGGCACTGCCGGGGCCAGGACGAGGAGACCGACTGGGTGCTGGATCAGTGGGAGGCCGTGCTGTGCGACCTGCGGGGCGACTACACGAAGCTCGTCGGGCGGGTGGACTGGGCCTCCAAGCTCTGGCTGCTGGAGACCTTCCGCGAGGCCGAGCAGGTCGGGTGGGACGACCCCTGGCTCAAGAGCCTCGACATGGAGTACCACAACCTCGACCCCATGAAGGGGCTCTACTTCGGCCTGGAGCAAGAAGGCCGGGCACCGCGCCTGACGACGGATTCGGCGGTCGCGCTCGCGCAGGAGCACCCGCCGCGCAACACGAGGGCCTTCGGACGGGGCGAGCTCGTGCGGCACCTGCTGGCCCAGCGCCCGGCCGAGCCCGCCGCCGGCGGTGAGGAGCGCTTGTTCCCGCCCTACGTCATCAACTGGTCGGTCTTCCAACTGCGCGGCCGGCCGCCCTTCCCCATGCCCAACCCCTTCAAGACCTACGTCCAGGAAGTGCGGACCCACCTGGAGGGCTGAGCGCCCCGCTCAGCCCGGCGGCGGGCATCCGTCCTCCACGACGACGAATCGCTCGGCCTCCTCCGCGACGACGGGCGCCACCTGCTGAACGCCGCCATACCGTATTCGGCGTATTGGCGCCGGCGGACGGGGTAGGTGGGCCGGGACGACCTCTGTCATCCCAGCATGATAATGTCCGCTTTCGCCGAGGTAGAAATGTGCTCTGCACGGCTAATGCTGCGTCCCACAAGTTCGTGGCCTCGTCATGCCGGCGGAAGTTGACCCCGGACATGTTCAATCCGGGGCCGGCATCCAGGATCCTGCCACGGCCCTGGATTCCGGCTCGCGGCCGCTCAGCGGCCTTGGCCGGAATGACAATTACGGGACACGACACGAACGGGTTGTGGAAAAACCGTCTTGCGCCGCCTGGAATGCCCGGGGAGACCGCGTCACCGACGATACCAGGCCACGTCGCAGGATGGTCAAACAGGCCATCCAGCAAGGCCGCCTGCCTGTCGGCGGGCGGGCGGCGAGCGAAGAGGCGAGGCGTACTCTTGGCCGTCCGATGAGGCTCCGAGCGACGCGAGCACGCCGCTGGCGGACGTTGTCAGCATCCTGCTAAGAGGACACCTGATAACAGGGACAACCATCAGGGCTTCCGATGCGTCCAAGACGTGCGCCCCTGGGTCAGAATCTGCTTCTCCATGGGGGAGGCGCGGAGCGTGCCGTGCGGGCGTCCAGACCGATCCCGGGCCTGTCGCGCCGAGAAGGCGCGAGGCCGAAGAGCGCACCACCCTGATCCCGGACCGGCCCGCGCCCCGCGGACCCAGGCGCTGAAGGCCGAGCCCCTGTTCTGGGCTATCGGCGCCTCTGGGCGCACCTGCGGGCGTGGACGGGCGGCCGCTCGATCGGAAGCGCGTACTGCGGCTGACGCGGACTCAGGGGCTGCTGGTCGAGCCGAACGCGCGGCCCGGCTGGCCTCACGGGACGACACCGAAACGGCTTGCCCCCTCTGATGGATTGTTCCGACATCGGATTTGGGGAAGAGTCCTCCTGCCCGAGGCCCGATCGAAAGGAGGCCCCCCATGACGCGCAGGTCTCTGTGGTCCTTGACGGCGATCGTCGGGATCGTGGCCCTGGTCCTCCTGGGCCGCGTTTTCCTCACGCACGGCGCGAAGCTCGGCGGCCGGGCCGCGGCGAGGTTTCCCGTCATCGTGGTGCTGGAGGACGAGGCCCCCTTCGAGCAGTACCGGCCGCGGTTCCAGCCGGACGAGCGGGCGCGGGCCCGCCCGGACATCTGGGGCTACGTGGATCGCGCCGTCGCCGGGACGGTCCAAGAGCTCGAGGCCGTCCACGGCTTCCGGGCCGAGCACGTCTACAGCGCGACGATCAAAGGCTTCGCCGCGCGCCTGACGGCGGAGCAGATTCAGCGGCTGGAGGAGCATGACTGGGTCGCCGCCGTGGAGCCGGACGGCACGATGACCGCGATCGTCCAAACCCTGCCCTGGGGCGTGGATCGCGTGGAGGCCGACCTCAGCTCGACCCGGGCCGGGGACGGGAGCGGCGCCATCGAGACGGTGAACGCCTACATCATCGACACCGGCATCGACCGGACGCACCCCGACCTCAACGTGGTCAACCACGTCAATTTCACGGGGCTGCTCGGCGGGGGCAACCAGGACTGCCACGGCCACGGGACTCACGTGGCGGGCACGGTCGGGGCCCGGGATGACGCTGCCGACGTGGTCGGCGTGGCGCCGGGCGTGAAGCTCACCGGGGTGAAGGTGCTCGACTGCCTGGGGACCGGGGCGACCTCCACCGTGATCCAGGGGGTGGACTGGGTCACGGCGAACGGGCGGAAGCCGGCGGTGGCCAACATGAGCCTCGGCGGCTCGACGAGCGACGCGCTGGACAACGCCGTTCGCCGGTCGGCCCAGAGCGGGATCGTGTACGCCGTCGCGGCTGGCAACAGCGGCGCCAACGCCTGCACCGGCTCTCCGGCGCGGGCCGGCGCCGGGACGAACAACGGCATCATCACCGTCGCCGCCACCGACCAGGCCGACCGGGAGGCCTCCTTCAGCAACTTCGGGCCCTGCGTGGACCTCTGGGCGCCCGGCGTGTCCATCCTCTCCACCCGCAACGGCGGCGGGACCACGACCATGTCCGGCACCTCGATGGCCTCGCCCCACGCGGCGGGCGTCGCGGCGCTCCTGCTCAACCAGGACGGCACCCTCACGGCCCCGCTCGTCGAAGGCCAGCTCAAGTTCGACGCCGTCGCGCCCGGCACCGCCAGCAAGGACGGCCGCCCCATCCGCCTCGTCAACGCCTCGCGATCTTAGCGGAGGGCCTCGCACACGGGGAGGAAGTCGGCGCGCCCGCTGCCCGACGCTCCGCGGGGGACGGGCTGGCGCACCGGCGCGCCCGCGGGGTATGATCCGACCCCATGGCGAGCCGGCGGGGCGGGCAGGACTCCGGGGCGAGGTGGCGGTGGCTGCGGGCGGTGGGGGCGGCCGTCTGGCTGCCGGCGCTGGTCGTGGGGCCGTCGGCCGTCGGCTCGACCACCATCGCCGACGAGGCGCCGCCCGGCCTGTCGGTGTCGCTCGACACGGACCGCACGAGCTACCGCCCCGGCCAGCCCGTGCACTTCACGCTCACGCTCACCAACAGGGCCGCCAAGCCGGCGCGGCTCGTCTTCCGGAGCGGGCAACGCTTCGACCTCACGATCCAGGACAAGACGGGCGCGGTGGTCTGGCGCTGGGCCGAGGGCAAGGTCTTCACGATGGCGCTGGCGGAGGAGACGGTCGGCCCCGGCGAGTCGCGCGCCTATTCGGCGGCGTTCACGGGCACCCTGGCGTCGGGCCTCTACTGGGTGCGCGGCGACATCGTCGCGGAGGGCGGGCCGCTCACGGACCGGACGATCGTCACGGTCAAGTAGAGGGGCCTATTTGCCGAGGCGGCGCCGCAAGAGACAGACGAAGGCATAGGCCTGCGCGAGCATGCCCGTGACGATCAGGCCCAACGCCGTCGGCAGCCAGAAGGACTCCCGCTCCTCCAGCCCCTGCATGCCCGCGACGAACCCGGCCGCGATGCACAGGATGCCGACCGTGCGCGCGACCAGGATGTTGGCGGGCATCCGTGGCCGCGAGGCCTTCCCCTCCGGGTCCCGCCGCTCGTCCATGTCCGGCCCCTCCCTTCGCCGTCCGGCGTCCGCGCGACGCCGCGCGGAGGGACCGATCGTCTCAGACCGCGCCGGGGATTGCAACGGCAAACCGTCCGACCCGGCGCGCGGCGCGGCGCCGGGCAGGGGGGACTGATGGACGCCTGGCCCGGCTGTCTCCTGCTCGTCGCGGCGGGCCTCGTCGCCGGCGTGCTGAACGTCGTCGCGGGCGGCGGGTCCTTTCTGACCCTTCCCCTGCTCATCTTCCTCGGCCTGCCGGCGACCGAGGCCAACGGGACGAACCGGGTGGCGATCCTGCTGCAGAGCGTCGGCGCGGTCTGGGGCTTCCACCGGTCCGGCGTCCTGGATTGGCGCGCGCTCGGCTGGGCGGCGGGGCCCGCGACCCTGGGGAGCGTCTTCGGCACCTGGGCCGCGCTGACGGTCGGCGACGAGGCCTTCACGAAGGCCCTCGCGATCCTCATGGTCGTCGTGGCGCTCTGGACCCTCCGGGATCCCCTCGCGGAGCGGGCCGAGCGCGGCGCGGCGGGACGGGCGCCGGTCCGCCCGGCCGGCGCGGCCCTGGGGATCGGCTTCTTCGTCGTCGGCCTCTACGGAGGCTTCGTGTCGGCGGGGGTCGGCTTCCTCTCGCTGGCGGCGACGACGTGGGCGGGGCTGGACCTGGTCCGGGGCAACGCCGTCAAGGTGCTGAGCGTGCTCCTGTTCACGGCCGTCTCGCTCGCCCTGTTCGCCTGGGCCGGCCAGATCCACTGGGCCGAGGGGGTCGC
This sequence comes from Candidatus Nitrospira neuquenensis, assembly GCF_979578155.1. Taxonomy (NCBI): domain Bacteria; kingdom Pseudomonadati; phylum Nitrospirota; class Nitrospiria; order Nitrospirales; family Nitrospiraceae; genus Nitrospira; species Candidatus Nitrospira neuquenensis. The sequence continues at coordinate 29,396 of NZ_CEFZDU010000035.1, forward strand.
GCTCGCGGTCGGCATGCTGGCGGGGGGGCTGATCGGCGTCCGGCTGACCCTGCGGAAGGGCCATGCCTGGGTCAAGGGCGTGGTGACGGCGACGGTGGTCGCGTTCGCGATCAAGCTGTGGGTGGGAGGCTGAGCGGCTAGCCGATCAGCTCGCGGAGCTTGCGGCGCAGGGCTTCGGGCGCGAAGGGCTTGGCGAGGAACCCGTGGCCGGGCGCGCCGGCGTCCCTCAGCCGCGCGGGGTCCGTGTGGGCCGACATGTACAGCACCTTCGTCTCGGGGCGGTCGGCCGTGATCCGCTCCGCGAGCCGCGGCCCGCTCATGCCGGGCAGCACCACGTCCGCCAGGAGCACGTGGATGGGCCCCTCGTGTCCGCCCGCCAGCGCCAGCGCCTCCTCCGGCGTGGCCGCCTCCAGCACCCGATACCCGCTCACCGAGAGGATCGTCCGCACGAACCTGAGCACGGTCGGCTCGTCCTCCACGAGCAGGATCGTCTCCGAGCCGGCGCTCTGCAGGCCGAGCGGCTCGATCTCCTCCGTCGTGTCCGCCTCGGCGTCGATCCGCGGCAGGTAGACCGCGAAGGTGCTCCCCTGCCCGACGCGGCTGGTGACCTCGATGTGGCCGCCGCTCTGCTCGACGATCCCGTACACCGTCGCCAGGCCCAGCCCCGTGCCCTGGCCCACCTCCTTGGTCGTGAAGAAGGGTTCGAACAGGTGCGACTGGGTCTGCGGGTCCATCCCCGAGCCGGTGTCCGTCACGGAGAGCACCACGTAGGGGCCGGCCGGGGTCGCCGCGTTGGCCGTGCGGATCGTGATGGTCCCCCCCTGCGGCATGGCGTCGCGTGCGTTGACGACGAGGTTCATCGTCACCTGCTCGATCTGGCTGGGGTCGGCCTTCACCCGGCCGAGGGCGGGGTCCAGGACGGTGGTCAGCACGATGGGCCCGTCGAGCAGGCGACGGAGCAGCGCCTCCATGTCCTTCACGACGGCGTTGAGGTCCAGCACCCTGGGCTCCAGCACCTGCTTGCGGCTGAAGGCCAGGAGCTGCTGCGTCAGCGCGGCCGCGCGCTCGCCGGCCTTGTGGATCTCGCGGATGTCCCCGTAGAAGAGCGCCTCCGGGGTCAGGCGGGCGAGCAGGAGCTGGCTGTACCCCTTGATGACCGTCAGCAGGTTGTTGAAGTCGTGGGCGATCCCGCCGGCGAGCCGCCCGATGGCCTCCATCTTCTGCGCCTGTCGCAGGCGCTCCTCCATCTGCCGGCGCACGGTGATGTCGCGGAAGCTCCAGACGCGGCCGATGCACTGGTCGCCGATGCGCTGGGGCAACGAGATGCGCTCGAACAGACGGCCGTCCTTGAATTCCAGGAGGTCGTAGCTCTCGGCTTCCACCTGGCCGTAGAGGCTCCGGACCTTCGCGAGGAAGCCCTCGGGGTCCTTGAGCTGGTCCAGCACGCAGGCGATGGCCTGCCGGTCGTCCCGCGCGGCGAGCACCGACTCGGGGATGCGCCACATCTGGGCGAACCGCCGGTTGTGGCTCACGATGCGGCCCTCCAGGTCCACCACCAAGATCCCGTCCGCGGTGGATTCCAACGTGGCCCGCAGGACCGACAGCGAGTGCTCCAGCTCGGTCGCGGCGCGCGTGCGCTCCAGCTCGGCGGCGGCCCGCGCCGCGAAGATCGTGAGCACGTCCCGCACCTCGACCGCCGCCTTCATCGGCCGGTCGTGCATGACGGCGAGGAGTCCGATCACGCGCCCCGACCGGTCCCGGAGCGCCGTCCCGCAGTAGCTCGCCACCCCGAGCTGCGTGACCAGCCAGTGGGCGGGGAACCGCCCGCGCACGTCCTCCTCGAGGTGGCAGGCCCCGCCCGCCACGACGTCGGCGCAGGGCGAGCCGGCGATGTCGTACTCGAAGTTCGGGAAGATGCCGTCGCCCGCCCAGACGGCGAGCGTCCCCATCCGGCCGCGCTCCGGGTCCTTGATCGCCCCCGCCACGGCATAGCGCACGTGCAGCGCCGAGGCCAGGTGGGTCACCAGGGAACGGAAGAAATCCTCGCCCGTGACCGAGGCGGTCCCGGCGACGATGGCGCGCAACGCCTCCGCCTGGTCGCTGATCTGCCGCCGTGCCTCCTCGATACGGCCCGCCTGCTCGATCACCGTCTCCTCGTGGGTGGACAGGAGTTCCTCCACGGCCGCGAGCCGGGAGCGCGGGCGGACCACGACGACGCCCGTCCGCCGTCGGCGCACGTCGCCGTCCGCGAAGGGCAGCAGCGCGATCTTGGTGCAGAGCGCGAGGGTCTTGAACAGGTCCGCGGTCTCCCGCCCGATGGGGACCCCGGAGAAGAGGATGACGGCGAAGACCTCGTGGCCGGGCAGCAGGCCGCCGAAGCCCAGCACGGAGCTCACCCCGTAGGGAATGACGAAGTCCCGCTGCACCGGTACGTAGGGGCTGCCCACGGCCCTCGGGACGTAGAACACGTTATAGGTGTGCTGCTGGACGTCCACGAGCAGGTCCGTGGACGGCCGGAGCAGCGCGCTCACCTCCACGCCGAACTGGAGGAAGAGCTGGGAGAACATCGGAAACTGGTCGAGGAACTGCTTGCTCGCCAGCGGGATCGCCCGGTAGCGGCGGGAGTTCGCGGGATCGTTCCACTCCGGGCGCCGGCCGGTGGAGGCCAGGAGCGTGAAGCACCGCATGGAGGGCGGATCGGGCGCCCCGCCGAGGACGGCGCGCGCCAGGGCCTGGTCGTCGTGGTTCAGCCGCTCGTAGGGGTGGGTTTTGAAGAGGCGGACCAGCGGGCAGGCCGGCTGGCCGGTTCGCCCGTCCAGGAGGCCGTCGTGGAAGAACCGCGTGATCCGGTCGGCGACCTCGTCGAGCGAGCCGGCGCCCTCGCCCAGGCGGCGCAGGGCGGCTCCGCACTCGGTCATCTCCTTGAGCGTGAAGCGCCTGAAGTCGAACATTGGGCGGCCCCCTCGCCGGGGTCCCCATCATACCTCCATCCGCCCGCGATGGAAACGGCCGGTGCTATAATCCGGCCCGTGCCGATGGGGGGCGGGCGGTCATGGTCTTCTCTGTCGAGGGCTGGCTCGAGGCCTACGGCTATCCGGGCCTCTTCGTCCTGCTGATGCTGGGCATCGTGGGCCTGCCCGTGCCGGACGAAACCCTCCTGGCCTTCGCCGGCTACCTCGTCTTCAAGCGGACGCTCGGCCTGCCGGCCACCCTGCTGGCGGCCTTCCTCGGCACGACCTGCGGCATCACCCTCAGCTACGGGCTCGGCCGGGGCCTGGGGCCGGGGGCGGTCCGCCGCTTCGGGCACCGGCTCCGCGTGACGCCCGAGCACCTGGACCGCGTGCAGGCCTGGTACCGCCGCCACGGGCGCTACGCCCTCTTCCTCGGCTACTTCGTGCCGGGCGTCCGGCACCTCGTCGCCTTCGTGGCCGGCAGCGCGCGCCTGCCGCTCCCCCTCTTCGCCCTCTTCGCCTACACGGGCGGGCTGGTCTGGTCGCTGACCTTCATCCTCCTCGGGTACGGCTTCGGCGAGGAGTGGGCACGGATGTCGGCGGCGCTGCACCGCATCCTGCTCATCCTCGCGGGCGTCGTCGCCGCGGGCCTGCTCGTCGCCGGGTTGGTCCTGCGCCGTCGTGTCCCGGCGCCCTGAGCCATCCTCCCCCTCACAGGACGAACTGCTGGAGGACCGCGGCCAGCCCCAGGAGCGTGGCCGTGACGGCCGGCTGGTTCAGGATGCTCGCGAAGGCGCCCTCGCGGGTGGCCGCGACCTCCTCGATCAGGAGCCGGACCTGCTCGGCGGGCGGGCGGTCGCTCTCTCCTGCCCCCGCGAGGGCGAAGAGCCGGCGCCGGAGCCGCGCGAGGGCCGCCGCCCGCGCCTGTTCCGCGGCGCGTCGCAGGAGCAGGGCGCTGGCGACGGCCGTCGCCGAAAGGAGCCCCCAGACCAGGATGAGGGCCAGGGGCAGGTCCCAGTTGTCGAAGACGCGGTGGCGCGCGACGACCGTCAAGAACAGGGCGACGAACGGGTAGTAGATCAGCCGGTTGACGACCGCCGTATGCGCGGCGATGAATTCGATGTCCAGCCGGTCGGCCAGGTCCACTGGCGCCGTGTTCCACTCCCGCGCCCGCGCGTCGAGCAGGTCCGCGGGCCAGAGGGTCAGCCCTGCGGCCAGCTTGTCGATGAAGCTCTTGCAGAGGCGCGTGGCGTCGAACACGAAGAGCATCAAGGCCGTCAGGGCGAGGACGCCGGCGACGAGGACCAGGGTATCCGTCGTGCAGTTGACCGCCCCGCGGCAGGGGGAGACGCCGGCGCCGAGCGAGCGGAACAGCAGCGCCGCGATCGCGAAGAAGGGAAGGGCGAGCAGCAGCACCCGTCGGACGCGGTGCCGCAGCGCGCCGGCTGCGCGGTACTCGGCCCAGAGCGCAGCGGCGTCCACCGGCCCGGCGGGCCGGGGCGCGCACATCCAGCGGAGCCAGGCCCCTCGCGGCGCGGGTGCCGCCGGACCCTCCAGGCGATAGGCCTGGGTCAGGTCCCGCTCGCTTCGGCGGAGGAGCGCGACCGCGCGAACGAGCAGGCCCAGGCTGAGGCCGGCGGCGAGAGCGCGGAGCGCGATGGTCGGCCAGGTGCTGACCCCGTCGAGGAGGGAGAAGGGCTCGCCGGCCGGCCCGTCCGAGAGGAGCCAGCGCCGGAGCAGCAGGACGCACGTGAGGATCGCCGAGACCGCGAGGGTGCCGGCGGCGAGCGCCCTGAGCCGGCCGGGCCCGGCGGTGACGGCATGGAACCCCCGCCGCACCGCAGCTTGGCAAGGGCCGACGGTCAGCAGGGCCGCCACTGCGGCCGCGAGCAGCAGGCTCCCCGCGGTCAGGAGCAGGCCGAGATGGAAGCGGAGGGGGCCGAGGGCGATGGGCACGCCTACGTTGACGAGGGGGGGCCTGGGCGCGTGCAGACCGGTCGGTGCGGCGGCCGGGTCGTCGAGCGACAGGTCCACCGGCCCCAGCCGGCCGACCTCGAACACCCGGGGCGCGGGCGCGCCGTCGAACGTCCGCGCCGAGAGCGCCGCGTGGAGCGGCGAGGCCGTCGCGCCGTCCGGCCAGACGTGCCCCAGCGCGCGGAGGACCGCGAGGAAGGCGGAGGGCTGGTAGCTGTCCCGGAAGGGCGGCACGTCCTGCTGCAGGTCGTCGTGCAGGCGGAGCCCGAAGTGGGACACGACGATGAGGTTCCGCGTCCAGGCGTATTCCCGGGGATGGGTGAGGCGCTCGTCCAGGTCGGTGGTGAAGAACAGCGCGCGGGGGAACCGCGGGCGCAGGGCCTGGAGGATGAGGAGCTTGTCGTAGGCGTCGGAGCCCAGGACGCCGATCGCGCGGAACTCCTTGCCCTCGGCGCGGAGGTCCGCGGCGAAGGTCTCCATCCGCGTCGCAAGCCGGCGGACGTAGTCGAGCTGGGCCTGTCCCTCCGGCCGCTCCAGCGCGGAGAAGTCCGTGCGCCGGTCCTCGTCCTGCTCCCGGCGGTCTCGTTCCTGGGCGGGCTTCCGACGGGGGGCCGGCTTCCCGTCGTTGTCACGCGGCAGCTCGCCGTCGAGGCCGCGCAGGTAGCTGTAGCGGTGAATCCAGGGGATGGGGTATTCCGCCCGGTGCTCGATCAGCCGACCGAGCGCCTCGGTCGGAGTGGCGCAGCCCGCGATCGGCGGCTCCGCGCGCGCCCGCGCCAGGGCCGAGGCCTTCGCGCAGGCGGCTGCGGCGAACTCCAACGGGAGCGTGCGCCCGTAGAAGGTGTCCCATTCGGACACCAGAGCGATCAGCTGCGTCGGGTCGCCCGGCGTCACGCCCCGCCGCTCCAGCTCGTCCACCAGGGCCGTCGCCAGCCGGTCGTCGGAGGGAGTCGTGTGGGCCAGAGTCACGCCGGCCTCTCCGAGCGCCGCGGCCAGGCGCTCGGCGGTCCACTCGTCGTCGGGCGGCGGTTGCGGTCCGGTGCGGTCCGTCAGGCTGCGGGCGAGCAGGCCGGGCATCGCGGTGGCCCAGGGCGAGTAGAGCGGCAGCCGCCCGTCCGGGGTCGGCCAGCGGGTGCCTCGCATGGGGCCGAGGGCGTCGGCTAGCATGGCGCGCAGCGTCGTGGAGCTGCGGGGCCCGATCAGCGTGAACCGGAGCGACGAGGAAGGGGACCGGCAGCCGTCCATGGTCGGGGCGCGGCAGGCGGTGGCGAGGGCCTCGGCCAGGTCGGACAGGAAGGTGTGCAGCGCCGAAAGCGCCCCGCCGGGCAGGTGGTCGGCGATCGCCTCGTCCTTGAGCCACAGGACGAGGACCGACTGCGCGGGGGCGGAGGCCGGCTCCTCGGCGCCGGGGGCGTCGCAACGGGAGAGCCGGCGCGTGCGGTACCACTCGTAGGCCAGGAGGAGGGCGGGCCCGGCCGGTGGGGTGGGTGACGGGCGGGATGCCGCCGGCGTCCAGGCGACATAGCCGATGTGCTCGGCATCCTCCGGCACGAAGCAGGCGACGCCGAGGGCCGACACCACGGCGTAGCGGTCCCTGACGCGGAGCTCGCCGCCCTCTTCGTAGAGGCTGCCAGCCGTCATGACCAGCAACAACGTGACGGGCCGGCCCTGCCCGGCCGGCTCGCTCAGCCGGTCCGCGACCTCGACGGCGAGCCGGTCGATCTCGTGACGGTGATCCGGCGCGACGAGCAGCCTGACCTCGGACGTTTCCTTCCGGTGCTGCTCCTCGGCCGCCGCGATGGGGTCCTGCCAGAGCCGGGCCGGGACGCGGTGGAGGATCGGCGTTTCGCGCTTCTCGAGTTGGGCGCCGATCGGGCGGGAAGTCTGCAGGGGGCTGTGGGTGATCCAGATGCCGCCCGCGACGACGGCCAGCAGGGCGACGAGGGTCGTAACGGGCAGCTTGGGCTCGCTCCGGTCCGCCGCCATGCTGGTTCCCGGTGGGCCGGGCCGGCTGCGCCGGCCCGGTGTGCGCGGGAACAGTTACAGGACGAGGCGATTTCCGCAATCACCTATAGTGAGGGGGGCCGCCGGGCCGGCCCTACCCTCCTGTGATCTTGACGATGCGCTTGACCTTCTCCACGAGCGCGGTGAGCGCCGCGGCGAGCGCGATCACCATCCGGGCGACCCGCGCGCCGGCGGTGGCGGGCAGCAGGAAGCTCGCGATGAACGCGGCGAACTGCAGCCCCAGCTTGACGTAATCGAACCAGCTCAGCTCATCGAGCACCTCCGCGACGATCTCGCTCAGGGCGCCGGAGGCGCCGAGCACGGTCAGGAAATCAATGATGGCCTCGGCCTTGCCGGCCACCGTCCCCCGCGCGTCGCCGAGGACCTTGAGGAGCTTCTTGAAGGCCTCGCGGACCGACGGGGATTTCAGCGAGCCCCGCACCGCCTCAGCCAGCTTCCCCAGCGGCACGTTGGGGAGCGTCAGGCCGGCCAGCGAGGCGAGGAGGCCCAGGATCTCGACAAGGAAGGACACGGCCAGCAGGATCAGCGCCTCGTCGTCGTAGACCTTGGGGTCGTCCTTCGGGTCCTGCGGCCGGCCGGTCCCGCCGCCGCCTCCCCCGTCGGCCGGGATCATCGGGGCGAGCACGATCAGGCTCTTCGCCTGGTTATCGAAGGCGCTGTAGACGTTCCCGACGACGGCCGCCGTGAAGTCCCTGCTCTGGTTGAAGAGGTCCAGGGCGGGGTCGCGGTCGGGGCTCGCGTACCGGGCTCGAACGGTCTGGACGGCGGTCTCGACCAGTTCGTCGAGCAGCGCTGGGTCCGGGTCGGGGTTCTCCCCGCGGCGCGCCTCCAGGAAGGCGGGCAGGGCCTCGCGCACCTTCTGCCGGATAAAAGCCTGGTCCTCGGCGGAGAGGGTGACGGTCGGCGGGGGCCCCGGCGGGGAAAACGCGGTCGCCTCCAGGCCCGCGGGAAAGTCGCGTAGGAGGGGTCGAATCTCGTCGAGAAAGGCCTGGACCTCCGGGTCCTGTGCCAGTTGCGCGAGGACCGGCTCCAGCTCGCGGGCGTCGCCCTCGAAGATCCGGACCCGTCCCGAATGGTGGATGCAGCCGGGCGGGGAGGGAGCCGCCTCCGCCCTGTGCGCCGGCCGGAGCAGGCCGCCGAGCGTCGCCGCGGCGCCGGCCGCGCCCAGGCCTCCCAGGCCCAGGAGAAAGGCCCGTCTCGACGTGGCGCCCGTCCCCTTCCTGTTCCGTCCTCGTCGGTCCTGCTTCGCGTCGCCGTCACGCCGATGGTGCGTCATGGCCGTCCTCCTTCCCTGGAGCGTTGGCGGTGGAGGGTCTGGACCAGCGCGCGAACCGTACGGCCCTCCTCGCGACGGCACAAGCCGGACAATGTGCGTGATCGGAAGCGGGCCCTGGAATGGGAGCTGATGCCCGGCCGTTCTGCTATACTCCCGCGCGATGGCACGTCTGGCCGGCAAGGTCGCGATCGTCACGGGGAGCAGCAGCGGGATCGGCAAGGCGATCGCGCTGCGCTTCGGCGAGGAGGGCGCGCGCGTCGTGGTCGCCGCGCGCCGCGCCGACCTCTGCGAGCGGGTCGCGGCGCGCATCCGCGAGGGGGGCGGGGAGGCCGTCGCCGTGCCGACGGACGTGACCGACGAGGCGCAGGTGGAGCGGCTGATCGCCGAGACCGTCCGGCGCTTCGGCCGCCTGGACATCCTGGTGAACAACGCGGGCATCGGCGGCGGGGGCCGGGTCGCCGACATGAGCACCGAGGACTTCGACCGCGTCCTCGACACGAACCTGCGCGGGACCTTCTTCTGCTGCCGGGCCGGCTTCCGGCAGATGGCCCGGCAGGGCGGCGGCGTGATCTTGAACATGTCGAGCGTCGCGGGCGTGGATGCCTGGGCCGGCACGGCCGCCTACAGCGCGTCCAAGCACGGCATCCTGGCGCTCAGCAAGGCGCTGGCGGACGAGGGGCGGTCCTGCGGGATCAAGGTCTCCGCGATCTGTCCCGGCGGCGTGGCCGATGAGCTGGTGGACGCGACGCCGGCCGAGATCGAGCGGAGCGGGAAGATCAGCCCCTTCGACGTGGCGGAGACGGCGGTCTACCTCGCCACGCTCGGGCCCAACACGGTCGTTCACCGCGTCGTCCTCGACCGGCTGGGCGCCGACTGGTCATAAGGGAGCAGGATGAAGATCGCCACCTTCAACGTGAACTCGATCCGCCGCCGGCTGCCGGTGGTCCTCGACTGGCTCGCGCGGCACAAGCCCGACGCGCTCTGCCTGCAGGAGACCAAGATCCAGGACCGGGACTTTCCCCTCCTCGACCTCCAGGCCGCGGGCTACCACGTGACCTTCCGCGGCATGAAGGCCTACAACGGCGTCGCGGTCCTGAGCCGGAAGGCCCCCGAGGCGGCCTTCTACGGGTTCGACGACGGCGGCGAGCCGGACGAGGCGCGGCTGATCCGCGTAGTGATCGACGGCATCCCCATCGTCAACACCTACGTGCCCCAGGGCTACCTCATCGAGTCGCCCAAGTACGCCTACAAGCTCGACTGGTATAAGCGGCTGCGCCGCTACTTCGAGCGCCACCTCTCGCCGGACAAGCCCGCCGTCTGGTGCGGGGACGTGAACGTGGCGCCGGAGCCGATCGACGTGCACAGCCCGGAGAAGCACCTCACCCACGTTTGCTTCCACGAGGACGCCCGGCGGGCCTACAAGGAGACGGTCGCCTGGGGCTTCGTGGACGTCTTCCGCAAGCTCTACCCCGACCGGCAGCAGTTCACCTTCTGGGACTACCGCGCGCCCGGCTCGCTGGAGGCCAACAAGGGGTGGCGGATCGACCACATCCTCGCCACGCCGCCGCTCGCCGCGCGCTGCATCGCCGCGGACGTGGACGTGGAGCCGCGGCGCGGGCCCAACCCCTCGGACCACACGGTGCTCTGGGCGGAGTTCAAGGCGTAAGACGGGCAACGTGAGGCGGGGGGGCAGGAGTAAGGGGTGAGACGGGAAACGTGAACCGTGAGACGGAAGGCGTGAGGAGGGAAGAGGAGAGAGCGGCGACGCGGCGGGGCGTGGTCCTGGTCGGGCACGGGGGCGTGCCGAAGGATTTTCCCCGCGAGCGGCTGGCCAGGCTCAAGGCGCTGGAGGCGCAACGCCGCGGCACCGGCCGCGGCCCCTCGGCCGAGGAGATCGAGCTCGACCGGCTGCTCCGGACCTGGCCGCGGACGCCCGACACCGATCCCTACCAGGCGGGCCTGGAAGCGCTGGCCACGGCGCTTCGGCCCCACCTCCACGGCGCGCTTTTCGCCCTGGCCTACAACGAATTCTGCGCGCCGGACGTCGAGGAGGCGGTGGAGGGGCTGATCGCCGCCGGCGTGACCCGGCTCACCGTCGTGCCCTCGATGCTCACGCCGGGCGGGAGCCATTCGCAGGAGGAGATTCCCGCCATCCTGGATCGACTCCGGACCATGCATCCCGCCGTCGAGATCGGCTACGCCTGGCCCTTCGACCCGGCCGATGTCGCCCGCCTGCTCGCCGAGCAGGTGGCGCGGTTCGAGGGCGTGGTCAGAATCCCGCCACGCTCGTGAAGGGGAAGTCCCGGAGCGTGACGGCCGGGACGAGCAGCTTGCCGCCCTCCGCGGTCTGCGCCTCCCTCGGGGGCGTGTAGGACTCCAGTCGGGTGAAGGCCGCGAGCGGGCTTTCGTGGAAGCGGAAGTCCCGCACCGCGTCCGTCACGCGCCCGTCCTCCACGAGGAAGGTGCCGTCCCGCGTCACCCCCGTCAGCGTCAGGTCCGACTGGGTCACCGGCCTGATGGACCAGAAGTTCGTCACGAGGACGCCGCGGCTCGTCGCGCGGATCAGGTCCTCGATCCCGCCCGCGGTCGGCGCCGCGCCCGCGAGGATCGGTGCGTCCAGCGTGGGAATCGGCTCGACGCCCCGTCGCTTGGCGGTGAACCGATCGTACCGCAACTGCCGCAGCGTGCCCGCCTCGATCCAGGTCGAGGGCCGGGTCGGCAGCCCTTCGCCGGTGAAACCGACGCCGAACAGATCGGGATGGTCCGGCTGATTGCGGAGGGAGAGCCGCCGGTCCACGACCGGCCGGCCCAGCTTCCCGGCGAGCGGGCTCGCGCCCGCCTCGTAGGCCTTCGCCTCCAGGTGGTGGAGCACCCAGCTCCACAGACCCGCCACGGCGGCGGGCTCGAGGATCACCGTATAGCGGCCGGGCGGCAGCTCCCTCGGCTCGCCGGCGCGCTCCGCCTTGGCGATCGCCGCCTCGGTCCGCTCGGCCGCGGCGAGACCGTCCATCGAGCGGTGGGCCGAGGCGGCCCAGCCGGTGGCCTTCCCCCTGGTCGCGGTCAGGCTGAACCGGGCCTCGGTCCTCGGCTCGAAGGCGAAGAGGCCGGTGTCCGCCGCGAGGCCGACCGTCGCGACCGAGGAGGCGACGAAGCCGGCGGCCGTACAGCCGCGCGCCGCGCACCGCTCGATCGCCGCGCGGGCGTCTTCGAGGCGGCGGGCCGGCCCGGCCGCCGCGGTGTCCGCGCGCCAGGTCGGGAGGACCGGGTAGTCCTGCGGCTCGGGGGGCGGGAGCGCGTCGGGGTCGGGCGGGGAGAGGCGCGCGACGGCCTCGGCGCGCTTGAGCACGTCCTGTACGCCGCCGACCGTCAGGTCGCTCGTCGTCGCCGTGCCCTGCCGTCGGCCGAAGGCGGCGGTCACGGCGAGCGTCACGCGGCGCTGGTCCACGTTCTGGACGATCGCGTCGTTCGCGAAGCGCGTCGTGCCGCCGCGCCGGTCGTGGAGCGCGACCAGGGTGTGGTCGCCGGTCGCATGCGCGAGGATGAGCTCCGCGAGGAAGCGGAACTCGTCGCGGCTCGTGAGCGTGGCGGTCGGGTCGGGGCGGTCGAGGCTCATCCGGCCGCCCCCCGGAGGACCGTCACGCCCCGGAAGCGGGCCGGCGAGGCGGCGTGCGTCGTCCAGCCGGACTGGCCGGGCTGGCCCTTCCCGCAGGTGAGGAGGCCGTGGCGCTGCCGCGTCTGCGGTCCCGCCACGCCGTCGCAGCTTCCCCAGAAGGCCGGCGTGTGGCCCTGGTAGATCACGTCGCGGACCATGTGCGTGCGCCGGCCCCGCTCGATCAGCCAGCAGGCGTCGCCGCCGAACAGGAAGTTCTCGCGCCGCGGGTCGATGCTGAAGGAGCCCTGCCCCTCGATGTAGAGCCCGCGCTCGACGCCGGCGAGCAGGTCGTCCAGCGAGCCGCGGCCCGGCGCCAGCCCGACATTGGCGATCCGGACGATCGGCGCGTGCGCCCAGCCGTCCGCGCGGCAGGAGCCGCGGGAGCGCCCCTCCCCGATCCGCGGCGCGACTTCGCGGCTCGTCGAGTAGCCGACGAAGAGCCCCTCGCGGACGATGTCCCAGCGCTGGCAGGCCACGCCCTCGTCGTCGTAGCCGGTGGCGGCCAGCGTCTCCGGCTCGGTGTCGTCGGCGATGAGCGTCACGTGCGGCGAGCCGTAGCGGAAGGCGCCCAGCTTCTCCGGGGTCAGGAAGGTCGTGCCGGCGTCGTTCGCCTCGTAGCCCAGGGCCCGGTCCAGCTCGCTCGCGTGGCCGCAGGTCTCGTGGATGGTCAGGCAGAGGTGCTCCGGGTCGAGGATGAGGTCGTAGCGGCCCGGCTCCACCGGCGGCGCCATGGCCTTCTCCACCGCCTGGGCGGCGACCCGCGGCGCCTCGGCGGGCAGATTGGCCTCCTCGATCAGCTCGTAGCCGCGGCGCAGCGGGGGCAGCGAGCAACGGCGCACGGCGACGCGACCGTCGCGGACCGCGGTCGCCTCGAACTCGCCGTGGACCGCGAGCAGGTCGAAGTCGAGCCGTGTGCCCTCGGTCGAGACGAACCGCTTGAGGTCGCGGCGGGCCCAGAGGCTCGCCGCGCTGCGGACGACGCCGGGCTGCCGCTGGACGTATTCCATCAGGTCGAGCAGGAGGCCGGTCTTCTCGTCGAGCGGCACCGCGAAGGGATCGAGGCGGCGCGGGGTGACGACGGTGTCCCGATGGACCGGCTCCGGCGCGAGGCGGACCCGCTCGTGCGCGAGGGCGGCCGCGCCCCTGGCGAGCTCCACCGCGAGGTCCGCCACGCGCGGGACCTCCTCCGGCGAAATGATCGCGCTGGCGGCGAAGCCCCAGGCGCCGCGGTAGAGGACGCGGACGCCGAAGCCGCTGTCCACGCCGTCGCGGATCGCCGCGATCCGCCGGTCCTCGCCGCGGACGACCTGCGTCGTGCCGGTCAGGAACCGGACGTCGCCGTAGTCCGCCCCCGCGGCGCGCAGGCGGGCCAGCGCGGCCTCGGCCAGCTCGTCCCAGTCCCAGGGGCTCACGCTGGGGACCGCCCGTGCGCGCGGGAAGCGCCGGTCCTATAGTGCCGCGCCATGGTCACACCGGGTCGGTATCGGCATGACAAGGGCGGGGAGTACGAGGTGATCGGCTGCGCCCGGCACAGCGAGACCGAGGAAGACTTCGTCGTGTACCGGGCCCTGTACGGGGAGCGGGGCCTCTGGGTTCGACCCACGGCGATGTTCCTGGAGTCGGTCCTGGTTGAGGGGCGGCGCGTGCCCCGCTTTGCGCTCATCGAGCCCGCCGGCTAGCCCCGCCCTGGCTGCCCCTCGGCACGGCGGCGCGGTGCCCGCGTCTCCTGCCGTTCCGTTTCCCGCTCCCGGCGGGCCCACGCTTAATCCATCGGCGAAGGGGCTGTCAAGCGGCCTTCCCGGATAGGCCGACCTATCCTTCCAGATAGGTGTCCGTTCCCCGGCCCGATGACGCCCCGGGCGAGTCCTCCCAGGATCGGCGAGAACAATTCGTTGCAGATCAATGGATTGCGCGCGTCTGGCATGAGCCGGCACGGCCGTGGTCCGTCCTGGTATCGCCGTTGCTCAACAGGAGGAGCGTGAACGACGGACGGAAAGAGAACGGACAAGACGGGAAGGACGGTCGGTTCACCAACCATCAATCACCGAGGAGGGCGGGGCCATGGGAATCATGATGACGGCGGTCACGGTGTTGGGGATGCTGGGTCTGCTCATCGCGTCGCTCCGGATGGAGTCGGAGACGACCGAGGCGGTGGGCACGGTCGAGCGGGAATTCACGAAGGCGGCGTAACCGGAGGGGCGCACGGACGATCCGCTCCGCATCAGAGGAGGGCTGGACCATGGCGTGGGGAATTCTCATCGCGGCGGTGACGCTGTTCGGGATGCTCGCGCTGTTCGTGGCCTCGGTGAAGATGGAGTCGGAGACGACCGAGGCCGACGGGACGTCGAAGCGTGAGATGAAGAAGGCGGCCTAAGCGGGGCGGACGGGTCTGTGCCGCCCGTCCGATGGGCGGGGGCTCCACCTCCTAGGAGCCTCCGCCCGGCCCTGCGAAGCCGGGTGAGGCGACGATGAACCGAAAGCCACATGAGGGCGGACGCCGGCGGTCCTGTCCCTGTTGCCGGCGGGGTGTCCTGCATCCGACCGGCGCCTTTTCCACCTGCGACCACTGCGGCCTGGCGATCACCAGCCAGGCCCTGGCCTATGCGGAGGCGATGGCGCGGGAAGAGGCGACGAAGTCCCTGTCCGAAGGCGAGACGACGCGGATCGCCTGAGCGGTCCGTTTGCGGCGCGCGCCGGCATCCGGGCGCGGGCGAGCCGCCTCGGCGCCAGGCCCCCCAGGCAACGGCGACGGGGATAGCCGGCCCGCGCGACCACCGGAGGCGCTGCCGGGCGGGGGACCGGCCGATGAGGCCGGTCCCCCGCTGCGGGCGAGTCAGGAGTGGACGGTGGTGCCCCGTCGTGGCGGCATCCCCGAATGACGCCGGGGCCTTCCCCTTCGCCGCCGCCGCGACCCCCGCCATTGACGCTCCTTCGGGCCGATGCTAGCCTCAGGCCCAATTCCGACGAGGCCGTCGTTGCCCGCCGATACCAGCCGCGACACAGCGAGAGCGGAGCCCTCCGGCCGCCGGTTCACCGTCACCTACCACGTGAGCGGGCCCGAGGCGCGGGCCCGTGCGCTCGCCGAGGACCTCTGCTACGAGCAGACCGTCGAGGTGCACCGCGAGGTGGTGCCGCCGGGGCCGATCCGCGACCACCTGGTCGGCCGGGTCGAGCGCTTCGAGCCGGAGTCCTCCGGCGCCTTCGCGGCCGCGATCAGCTTCGCCGTCGAGACGGCCGGGGCGGAGCTCCCGCAACTGCTGAACGTGGTCTTCGGGAACGCGAGCCTGATCCCCGGCGTCCGCGTCGCGCGGGTCGAGCCGCCGCCCGGCGGCTTCGCCTGGCTGCCGGGGCCGCGATTCGGGCGCGAGGGGCTGCGCGCCCTCGTGGGCGCGGCGGACCGGCCGCTCCTGTGCTCGGCCTTGAAGCCGATGGGGTTGGCGCCCGAGGACCTGGCGGCGATGGCCTACCAGCTCGCCGTCGGCGGGATCGACCTCATCAAGGACGACCACGGCCTGGCCGACCAGGCCTGCTCGCCCTTCGCGGAGCGGGTGGCGCGCTGCGCCGAGGCGGTCGCGAAGGCCAACCGCGAGACCGGCCGCCGGAGCCTCTATATCGCCAACGTCACCGCGCCCTCCGGCCAGGCGCTGCCCCGGGCCCTGGCGGCCGCGTCGGCGGGCGCCGGCGGGCTCGTCGTCAGCCCCGGCCTCGCGGGCTGGGACGCACTGCGGGAGCTGGCGGCGGCGGCGCGGCCTGGCCTGCCGGTCCTCTGCCATCCGGCGCTCCTGGGGACCTTCGTCGCCGACCGGCGACACGGCCTCGCCCATGGCCTGCTCTTCGGCCGGCTCCCCCGACTGGCCGGCGCCGACGCCGTCATCTTTCCCACCTTCGGCGGACGCTTCGCCTTCGGCCGGGAAGACTGCCGCGAGATCGTGGAGGGGACCGGCGAGCCGCTCGGGTCCTGCCGGCCGAGCTTTCCCGTCGCCGGGGGCGGGATCGGCCTGGACCGGCTGCCGGAGCTGCGCGAGTTCTACGGGCGGGACGTGGTCTTCCTGATCGGGAGCCGGCTGCGGCTGGCGGGGCCGGACCTGATCGAGAACTGCCGGCGGTTTGCCCGCGCGGCCGGTGGCTAGACGTCGGTCAGGTCGAGGATCATCGCGCGGTGGGGAATGCCCGCGTCCAGGTACACGTCGCTCGTCACCGTGAAGCCGCGCTTCCCGTAGAACGCAAGCGCGTGGGTCTGGGCCGAGAGCCGGACGAACGCCAGCCCCCGGCGGCGCGCCTCCGCCACCAGGGCTCCGAGCAGCGTGCTCCCGATGCCGCGCCGGCGCCATTTCTTGAGCACGGCCATGCGGCCGAGCGTGCCGTCCGGCTTCAGCCTCGCGGTGCCGACCGGCGTCCCGTCCGACGACCGGGCCACCGCGTGCAGGCAGCGGGGATCCTCCTCGTCCCATTCCAGCTCGACGGGGACGCCCTGCTCGCGGATGAAGACCGCTTCGCGGATGGGCCGGGCCAGCGGCGACGCGGTCGCCCAGTCGAGCAGCTCCACCAGCCAGGCCGGTTCGCCGGACATCGGGGTCCTCGGTCACGAGGGGGCGAGGTGCCGTTTCGTCGCGTCGAGGATCCGGTGCGACTTCGCCTCGTCGCCCATGACGCCGACGCGGATGGTGATCCGGGAGCGAGCGTCGGTCAGGGACTCGATCGTGATCCAGACCTTCGTGTCGCTCGACAGCTCCGAGTGCACGTGGGCGCTCAGCGTGTCCCCCTTTTCCTCCTTCACCGGCAAGCCCATCTCCTTGAGCCCCGCGATCGCGGCCCGGTGCAGGGCGGGCACGGTCGCGTCCAATTCCTCCTGCAGCCGCCCGTTCACGTACACGATGCCCGCGGTACCACCCGCCGCGCCGGCCCACAGCAGGAGACAGCCGGCCAGGGGTCCGGTCAGGCCGGCGAGGGCCAGGATCAACAGCAGGGCTCGGGCGTGTGGCATCGGATCACCTCATCCGGTCAATCGCACCGCCTGGCGCCCAGGGCACCATCACAACCTTGGCATGGGGGCTCGCCGGCCTTCGACCGCGGCGGCCGGCTGCCGTCGGGATGGACGGGTGAAGCCCGGCCCGAGGTCTCAAGGGACAGGTGGAAGGGACATCTGCCCCGGCCGCTTTCCGTCAGACCCATCGGCGCCCTCGCTTTTTCGCGCTTGCCGTGGCAGGGCGGATGCCGTAGGGAATGGGGCGATCCCAACAGTCTCCTCCGGGCTTGTGCAGAGCAACCCCCTCTGGGGCCCGGGGGGAACGGGCGGCCCGGCGTGAGCCGGGCCGCCTGCCCGTCCGGCCACATCATCACGTCCTCCTCCCCATCTCGGTCACGATCCTACCCCACCGTGATGTCGAAGCGGCAAAGACGGCGGGCGGGCTCCGTCGGGGACGGCTCCAGCGCCACGACGACCCTCGGCCGCTGAGGCGGCGGGATGGCCTGGAAGATCCGGTCCTGCGCGAGGTAGGGATCCCCCGCGAAGTACATCTGCGTCGTGAGGACCGGTGCGCCGGCCCGGCGCACCTTGAAGTGAACGTGGGCCGGACGCGTCCAGAGGAAGCCGGCGGGGTAGGGCGCGGGGAGGACGGTGATGAACCGATACCGGCCTTCCGCGTCGGTCCGGTGCAGCCCCCAGTACTGGAAATTCGGGTCGAGGGGGGCGTCGCGGCGGGCGTCGTCGGGATGGTGGTAGCGGCCCTTCGCGTTCGCCTGCCAGATTTCCACGAGCGCGCCGGCGACGGGGCGGCAGGCGAGGTCGCGGACCCGGCCCGTGATGACGATGACCGGCCCCTCGGCGCGGCCGGAGGCCCCGGCGACCTGCGTCAGGTCGTTGTCCTTGTCCGCCTGGTCGCGGACCGGATAGAAGGGCCCCTCCGTCTGCGCGGGCGTCAGCAGACAGGCGTCCTGCGCGGGCTGCACGAGGGCGCGCGGGACGGCGAGGCCCCAGACCATGCCGGCGAGCGAGATCAAGAGCTGCCGCCGGGACCGCGGCGCGGCGTCGCGCCATTCCGCCGCGAGCCTCGGCAGTTCGGATCGGGCCTGGGCGAGACGCCGTTCGTTCACGTTGCGCTCCGTCCGGCTGGCGGCTCCATCATACACTAGGCTCGGCTCACGGCGGGTCGGCCCCGGGCCCAGGAACAGGAGGGGGAGCGCCATGCCCACACTCGGTGCCTCCACGGCGCGGGGCGGTCCCATGTCCCGGCCGCCTGCCCGGGGCTCCACGGCCCACCGCCGGCCGGGTGCAGAATCGCGGGCCGGCCTGGTATAATGCCGCCTTCAATTCGCGGAGCGGCGGCATGGCGGCGAAGACGATGTTCGACAAGGTGTGGGAGGCGCACGTGGTCCGCGAGGAGCCGGACGGCACGACGCTCCTGTACATCGACCGGCACCTGGTCCATGAAGTCACCTCGCCCCAGGCCTTCGAGGGGCTGCGGCTCGCCGGGCGGCGCGTCCGCCGTCCCCTGGCCGCGCTGGCCGTGCCCGACCACAACGTGCCGACCACGGACCGCCGCCTCGGCATCGCCGACCCGATCAGCGCGCGGCAGGTCCGGGCGCTGGAGGACAACTGCGCCGAGTTCGGCATCCCCATCTTCCGCATGAACGACGTCCGCCAGGGCATCGTCCACGTGATCGGCCCCGAGCAGGGTTTCACGCTGCCGGGCATGACGATCGTCTGCGGCGACTCCCACACCTCGACGCACGGCGCGTTCGGCGCCCTGGCCTTCGGGATCGGCACGAGCGAAGTGGAGCACGTGCTCGCGACCCAGTGCCTGCTCCAGAAGCGGCCGAAGACGATGGAGATCCGCGTGGACGGCGCGCTCGGCCCCCATTGCACGGCCAAGGACATCATCCTCGCGATCATCGGCACGATCGGCACGGCCGGTGGCACGGGCTACGTGGTCGAGTACACCGGCGCGGCGATCCGCGCGCTGACGATGGAAGGGCGGATGACGCTCTGCAACATGTCCATCGAGGGCGGAGCGCGCGCGGGGATGGTGGCGCCGGACGAGCGGACGTTCGCCTACCTGGAGGGACGGCCCCTCGCGCCCAAGGGCGAGCTGTTCGCGCGCGCGGTCGCCGCCTGGAAGACGCTCGGCACCGATCCCGACGCCGCGTACGACGCGGTCGTGACGCTGGACGCGGCCGCGATCGAGCCGCAGGTCACCTGGGGGACGAGCCCCGGCATGGTGACCGGCGTGGGCGGCCGGGTGCCGGACCCGTGCGAGATGCCGGACGAGAAGACGCGGCGGGCGACCGAGCAGGCGCTGGAGTACATGGGGCTCAAGCCCGGGACGCCGATCACGGAGATCCGGATCGACCGGGTCTTCCTCGGCTCCTGCACCAACTCCCGCATCGAGGACCTGCGGCTCGCCGCGCGGTACCTGAAGGGCAGAAAGGTGGCCAAGGGTGTGCACGCGATGGTCGTGCCGGGCTCCGGGCTCGTCAAGCTGCAGGCCGAGGCGGAGGGGCTCGACCGGGTGTTCAAGGACGCCGGCTTCGAGTGGCGGGAGGCCGGCTGCAGCATGTGCCTCGCGATGAACGCGGACGTGCTCCAGCCGGGCGAGCGGTGCGCCTCGACGAGCAACCGGAACTTTGAGGGGCGGCAGGGCAAGGGCGGCCGGACGCACCTGGTGTCCCCGGCCATGGCCGTCGCCGCCGCGGTCGAGGGCCGTTTCGTGGACATCAGGACGTGGGCGTGAGCGGCATGCAACCCTTTACGACATTGACCGGACTCGTCGCGCCGCTGGATCGGGTCAACGTGGACACCGACCAGATCATCCCCAAGCAGTTCCTCAAAACCCTGCAGCGCACGGGCTTGAAGGAAGGCCTGTTCCTGGACTGGCGGCGCAGGCGGGACGGGACGCCCGACCCCGACTTCTTCATGAACCAGCCGCGCTACCGCGACGCGACGATCCTGCTGGCGCGGGACAACTTCGGTTGCGGCTCCTCGCGCGAGCACGCCCCCTGGGCCCTGCTCGACCAGGGCTTCCGCTGCGTCATCGCGCCGAGCTTCGCGGACATCTTCTATAACAATTGCTTCCAGAACGGCATCCTGCCCGTCGTGCTGAAGGCCGACGAGGTCCAGGCCCTGTTCCAGGCCGTGGCCGCGCGGGAGGGCTACCGGCTGACGGTGGACCTGGCGGCCCAGACCGTCGCGACGCCGGAGGGCGCCGTCTATCGCTTCGACGTGGACCCCTTCCGCAAGGACTGCCTCCTCAAGGGGCTCGACGCGGTCGGGCTCAGCCTGCAGCACGAGCCGGTCATCGCCGCCTACGAGGCGCGGCGCAAGGCCGAGGCGCCGTGGCTCTTCACCGACCGGTGAGCCGGCGGCCGGCCCGCCGCCCATCACCGCCCGAAAGCGGGCGCCTCCTTCCCACGGACGCATGGAACGAGAACTGACCCTACTCTGCGAGGCGGTCCGGCGCGCCGGCCTGCGTGCGATGGAACTGCGCCGCGACGGCTTCGAGACCTTCATCAAGCCGGACCGCTCACCCGTGACAACGGCCGACCTGGCGGTGGACCGGATGTTGCGCGAGGCGCTGCTCGCGGCCTTCCCGGACGACGGGTGGCTGTCGGAGGAGACCGCGGACGATCCGATCCGGCTGGAGAAGAAGCGCGTGTGGGTCGTGGACCCGATCGACGGCACCAAGTACTTCATGCGGGGCGAGTCCCAGTTCGCGGTGTCGGCGGCCCTCGTGCAGGAGGGCACGGTCGTCGCGGGCGCGGTCTTCAACCCCGCGACCGACGAGCTGTTCGGCGCGGCGCGGGGCCTGGGCACGAGGCTGAACGGCGTGCGGGTGCCGGTCCCGCCGCCGGCGGGCGAGCGGCTCGTCGTGCTCGTCAACCCGCCGGCCCTGGAGCGGGGGACGTTCGCGGCCTACGCGCCGCACGCCGACTGCCGGCCGATGGGCTCCATCGCCTACACGCTCGCGCTGGTGGCGGCGGGGCGGGCGGACGCGACGGTGAACTTCGAGCGGCTGAGCGAATGGGACGTGGCGGCGGGCGTCCTGCTCGTCCAGGAGGCGGGCGGCGTCGCCGCGGGCGGCGGGGGCGAGCCGCTCCGGTTCAATCGGCCGGACCCGGGGCTCCGCGGAGTCCTGGCGGCGGGACCGGGCCGGTGGCCGCTCGTCGAGGCGTTGCTGGCCCGCGTGGGCCGGGGAGGGAGGGGCGCGTGAGCAGACGAGCGCTCGTGATGATGACGGCCGGGCTGCTGCTCTGCGAGGCGGCCTGCTCGCCCTGGCCGGCGGACTACCTGAAGGCCAACGTCAACACGGCCACCCAGGCCGACGTCCGGGAGCGGCTCGGCACGCCGACGCTGACCCGCACCCTGGAGGACGGCGGCAGCGAGTGGCTCTATCACTCGTTCGCCGGGAAGTTCTACACCGAGATCGTGGAGGGAAAGGTGGCCGGGAAGAACCCGGACTGCTCGGAATACCTGCTCACCTTCGACGAGCGGCGGGTCCTCACCGACTGGAAGCAGCAGGACTGCGACTGATGGCCGGAGGGCGTGCGGTCGTCACTTCGGCGGCGCGAGGTGGGGGGCGGGCTCGGAGAGGGGGCCCGGCTCGAACCCCGGCACGTCCTTGAACGAGTCCACGACGCGGCGGACGATCACCGGCTTGCCGGTCCGCGGCGACCGCTTGATCAGCCAGGAATGGTGCAGGACCGTCTTGATCCGTGTGCTGCGCGGCGCCGGCGGCTCGCGGACGCTTCCCCCCACTGCATCACCGACGTGGCCTCCGCCTGCTCCTCCGACGTCCGCACGTCGATCCACTGGTAGATGTGGGTCTCGTCGAAGAACCGCCGCTTCAACTCCTGGTGTCCCTCCAGGCCCGCGTCGCCCAGCCAGCGGTTGTCCCCGAACCGGAGCTCGAACCCCTCTTCCGCGATGATGGGGAGGAACGCCGGCGGGCCGGCGTGATCGTCCTGAAGGCGGCCCCGGGCGTGGATGAGCGGGCGGACTTCGTCTTCCGTGACGGACGGCATCGGGCTCCCCGGCGGCCCTATGGCAGGAAAACCGGGCAGGAAAGCCACGAGGACCCGGCTACTCCTCCGGGATGGGCAGGTCGGGAAAGAGGGCCGGAGCGGAGAAGAACCAGGCGGCCTCCCGCTTGTGCGAGTCCGTGAGCCGGATCGTGCGCGTCGGGGTGATGAGGATGCCGCTCCGCCACTCCAGGAAGGCGTCCAGCGCCGGTCTGACCAGGAACTGCATCTCCACGTCCGCTCCTCCCTCCCGCGCCTCTGTCCGGTGTATCGGCCGATTCGGAACCGGACCTGAGCCCGCCGCGCGTAAGGAACTTTTAATCCTGCCTTAACCCATCCTTCATCCCGGGGCGCTACCGTCAGCCCGTGCAACGGGGACCGACGGGCGGGAACGGACCTTCGGCCCCGCGCGACTCCTCTCCGAGGATGGAGGCCACCATGGAATGCCGACGCTGCCGCGGCCTGATGGTCGCCGAATGGTTCTTCGAGTCCCTCGACGACGCCTGCGTCTGGCGGTGTGTCAATTGCGGCTGGATCTTCGACGATCTGATCCGTAAGAATCGGGAGCTGGCGGCGGCCGGCGCCGCGCCGCGCCGGCCTCGGCTCTGAGAAGGGGCCTCATTCCGACGCCGGCGGGCTGGTTCTCCCCCGCCGGCCCCAGACCAGATAGAGCGGCAGGCCCGCCAGGATCGTCGCGGCGCCGAGCGCCGCCTCGCCGGGCCGCGCGACCAGGCTGTAGCCCACGATCACCAGGCAGGCGGCGATGAAGAGGCCGGGCACCCAGGGATAGAGGGGCACCCGGTAGGGCCGGGGGAGCGAGGGCCGGCGCCGCCGGAGCACGATCAGGGCGCCCACGGTCAACGCGCCGAACGCCGCCAGCACCACCCCGCTGTAGACCACGAGCTCTTCGAAGGTCCCCGAAAGGATCAGCACCGTCGTCCAGGCCGTCTGCAGGACGATCGCCCGGCCCGGCACCCCCGTCGTCCGGCCGGTGCGCGAGAAGGCCGCCGGCAACAGCCCGTCCCGCGCCATCGCCAGGTAGACCCGCGGTCCCGCCCACACCATCGCGCTCACGGCCCCGGCGATCGAGACACAGAGCGTCACCCCGACCAGCAGCGCGCCGGGCCGGCCCAGGAGAGCCGAGGCGGCCTTCTCCGCGACCGGCAGCAGCGGCGGTGCGGCGAGGCCGGACACCGGCAGGGCGTAGAAATAGAGCAGGTTGAGGGCGAGGTACAGCGCCATGACGAAGAGCGTGCCCCCGACCATGATGCGCGGGAGGAGGCGCCGGGGCTCCGCCACCTCGCCCGCAATGTAGCCGGCCACGTTCCACCCGGTGTAGGCGTAGAGGATGAAGATCAGTCCCACGACCGGCGCGCCCGGTCCCGCCGAGGGCCCTGCCGCCGCCAGGTGGTCCCAGCTTCCCTCCCCGTAGGCCAGCCCGCCCACGATCAGCAGGAGCACCGCCGCCACCTTCGACGAGGTGAGCAGGCGCTGGACGAAGCCGCCGGGCCCGACGCCCGCGACGTGGACGGCGGTCAACCCCCAGACCAGGGCCATCGCGACCGCCTTGGCGGCGGGACCGGACTCCGGCGCCAGGGGGACGAGCTGCAGGACATAGGAGGAGAAGCTCGCGGCGGCGGCCGCCATCGCGGCGCCGAACCCCACGGTGAAGGAGGCCCAGCCGCTCAGGAAGCCGACCAGCGGCCCGTAGGCCTCGCGGAGATAGACGTAGTCGCCGCCGGCCTGGGGGAGCGCCGCGCCCAGCTCGCCGTAGGACATCGCGCCGGCCAGGGCCAAGAGGCCGCCGACCAGCCACAACGACAGGATGAGCGCGGGATCGCCGAGGTCCCGGGCCAGGAAGCCCGTCGTGCTGAAGATGCCGCTCCCGACGACGTTGCTGACCAGGACGCAGGCGGCGGTGAAGCCGCCGATCTGCGGCACGATCTCCCCGCTCGCCGGTGTCGGCTGGCTCCTCATCGTCCCGAGTGAACAACGGGGGCGGCCGTCGCGTCAAATGCCGAGCGGTAGGAGGAAATTAGGGCTTAACAGGGGGAGCGCAGTGGTTTAAGATGGGCACGGACCGCGCGCGGGGGGCAAGCCCATGTCGGCGTCCGAGCTTCTCAAGCAACTCTTCCTGGGCGTGCGGCGCCGCGACGAGTCGGCCGTCCTCGCCGCGGCCAGGGGCTTGATCCAGGAGGTGCGGAACCAGGGGGACGAAACCCTGGCCCGCGAACTCGAAGGGATTCTCCGGGACGTCGCGGTCCAGCCGCCCCCTGCGCCGCCGGCCGACCTGCCGCCGCCCCCGCTGGACCCCCAGACGAAGGGTGCCCTCCTCGACCTGTCGAGGCCGCAGCGGTCCCTCGACGACCTGATCTTGCGCGAGGAGACCCGGAGCGCGCTCGACCGGCTCGTGGCGGAATTCCGCGGGGGCGACGTGCTCGCGCGGGCCGGCCTGTCCCCCCTGCACCGCGTCCTGTTCTGCGGGCCGTCGGGCTGTGGCAAGACGGCCGCCGCGGAGGCGCTGGCCAACGCCCTGGGGACGCCGCTCGTCACCGTCCGGCTCGACGCCCTGCTCGCGACGAGCCTGGGCCGGACCGTCAACAACTTGCGGAAGGTCTTCGCCTATGCGGCGCGGGGACGGTGGGTCGTGCTGTTCGAGGAGTTCGACGCGTTGGGCCGATCGCGCGACGATCCGACCGAGCTCGGCGACCACAAGCGCGTGGTCAACGCCTGCGTGAAGCTGCTCGACGACTTCCACGAACAGGCCCTGCTGATCGCGGCCACGGATTTCGAGGAGGGGCTGGATCAGGCGCTCTGGACGCGCTTCGACGAGGTGATCCGGTTCGAGCGCCCGACGGTGGAGCAGCAGCGGGCCTTCATCCGCCACCAGCTCCAGCCGTTGCTCCACGGGGAGGAGCAGGTGGTGGCGATCGCGCACGCGCTCGGCGCCGGCTCCTTCGCCGACGCGGAGCGGGTGTGCCTGTCCATCCGCAAGGTCTGCGCGCTCCGGGGCGTGGGCCAGGTGACGACCGAGGACATCCGGCAGGCGCTCCGGCGCTACGTCTCCCGGCGAGCCCTCCAGCTCCGGGCGGGGCGGAGCACTCCCGCGGTCGACAAGGCGTAGGTCACTCCGCCCGCCAGGCGTCCCAATCCCGCACCGTCTGCTCCACCATCGCCTTCGAGGCCGCGCGCAGCCAGTCGGGGGGCCGCTTGGCCAGGTCCCGGCGGACGGCCTCGATCGCGTCGGGGCTCCCGAGGTGGATGTTCGCCGTCTCCCAGCCCATGGCGTAGAACATCCGCAGCTCGTCCCGCTCCTTGGGCAGCGAGGTCAGCTCGATGCGGCAGCAGTGGGGCGAGAGCCGGCGGACGATCCACTGCCCGCAGAGCCGGACGAAGGGGTCGCGGCAGCGCACCGCGCGGTCCAGGACGTTCTGGTAGAAGATCTTCGTCGAGCCCGTTCCGTTCTGCGCCCAGACGCAGGCGGACGGCGTGAGCGTCTTGGCCTCCCGCGCGATCTTCCCGCCGTGCCAGTCGGCCACGGCCAGGTACCGCGGGCGGCCCAGGCTGCCGAGCCCCGACACGCGGTGCCGGAACTTGTAGCTCAGCCCCGGCTCCGGCATGAGCTGCTCGACGGCCTTGGCGACCTCCGGCGGCGCCTGGCCCACGATGACGGGGAAGCCCTCCAGTTTTTGCCAGAAGCGGACCGGGTCCCGCAGGCTGCTGTTGGCGATGGCGCCGAGCCAGGCGTGCTTCTCCGCCAGCACGTAGGGCCGGCCCTGGTGGGCGAGGGCCTCCGTGTAGCCCTCCAGGACGGCGTCGCACGCCTCCTTGGGCTGGGTCTGCAGATGATCCGCCTTGATCGCCAGCCTGGCGCTGGCCGCCAGCCGCACGAGGTCCTGCGTGTAGGGGAGCGGGTAGGCTTCGTCGAAGTCGTTGATGCCCCAGTTCAGCCGTCCCTCCGCGTCCCGCCAGGTCCCGAAATTCTCGACGTGCAGGTCGCCGACCGCCAGGACGGCCGGCGCGGCCGCGAGCGCGGCGCCGAGCTCCGGCCAGACCTGGATCCAGCGGTAGAACGTGGCGCGGAAGAACCCGAAGAGGTCCTCCTTCATCCGCTGGTGCTTGAGGGTCACGTCGGCGGGCAGGAGCGGCGTCTGCTTGGCCAGCCAGGCTTCGTAGCGCCGGGTGGTCTCGCCGAAGGTGATGGATGGGGCGTCGTGTGGGCTCATCCGAGTTTCTCGATGCGCCGGGCGGCCTCCTCCAGGTCCGCGTCGGTCTTCGCGAAGCAGAAGCGGAGGAGGCGCGCGCCCTCGGGGCCGGCGTAGAAGGCCTCCCCGGGCACGCCGGCGACGCCCGTCTCCGTCAGGAGGTGCAGGGCCCGCTCCCGGCCGGTGACGCCGGGCAACCGCGAGACGTCGGCGAGCGCGTAGTAGGCGCCCTGCGGCACCAGCGGCGGGAGGCCGGCCCGTTGGAGCGCCAGGCAAAACCGGTCCCGCTTCCGCTGGTAGTCCGCCGACAGCGCGCGGTAGAAGTCCGGGCCCAATTCCCGGATGCCGGCCGCCACCCCCGCCTGGAGCGGCGTGGGGGCGCAGACGTAGAGCAGGTCGTTCATCGCGCCGATGGCCCGGGCGAAGCGCGCCGGCGCGAGGCTGTAGCCGATCCGCCAGCCCGTGATCGCGAAGGTCTTGGAGTAGCCCGAGATCGTGATCGTGCGCTCGGCCATGCCGGGGAGCGACGCGGGACTCACGTGGGTCCGGCCGTCGTAGAGGAAGTACTCGTAGATCTCATCCG
Organism: Candidatus Nitrospira neuquenensis; assembly: GCF_979578155.1. Taxonomy (NCBI): domain Bacteria; kingdom Pseudomonadati; phylum Nitrospirota; class Nitrospiria; order Nitrospirales; family Nitrospiraceae; genus Nitrospira; species Candidatus Nitrospira neuquenensis. The sequence continues at coordinate 56,076 of NZ_CEFZDU010000035.1, forward strand.
TGAAGAGGAGCAGGTCGCGGCGGCGTACGACCTCGGCGATCGCCTCCAGCTCCTCCCGGCCGAACACCTTGCCGGAGGGGTTGCCGGGGCTGTTGACGACGATGGCCGCCGTGCGGGGCGTGATCGCGCGGTCAAGGTCGGCCGGCGAGAAGGTCCAGCCGGGCGGACGGGTCGGCACGAGGCGGGGCACCGCCTCGACTGCGTGGAGCGCGCTGACGTGGTACCCGTAGTAGGGCTCGAAGAGGACGACCTCGTCGCCGGGGTTCAAGAGGGCGAGGCAGGCGCAGTGGAAGGCTCCAGTCGCGCCCGCGCTGACCGTGATCTCCGTCTCGGGGTCCACGCGGAGGCCATTGTAGGCCGCCGCCTTCTCGGCGATGGCCTCGCGCAACTCGGCGAGGCCGTCGAAGCGGGAGTAGGTGTTCAGGCCGCGGTCCATCGCGCGCTGCGCCCCCCGCCGCACGGCCTCGGGCACGCCGGTGTCGCAGACGCCCTGGGCCATGTTGATGCCCTCGACCCGGTCGCACGCGATGGTCATGGCCCGGATCTCGGACTGCTCCAGCCCTGCGGTTCTTCGGCTCCAGTCGCGCATGGGTGTGCAGGATACCGAACCGGATGCAGGCTGTCCACCGGCGATCCGGCCGGCTCCGGTCAGCTTTCCAGCGTCCCGCGCAGGAAGCCGCCGAGGCGCGAGAGGACGACCGGCGGAATCTCGTGGGCGCCGCGGAAGGGCACCCAGTCCACGGAGAGGCCGGCTTGCAGGAGGTGGTCCCGCAGCCGCTCGGCGAGGAAGGCGGGCAGGATCGGGTCCGCGCCGCCGTGGCTCTGGAAGACGCGCAGCCCGCGCCGCTTCGGCATGAGCGGCAACCACTCGTCCTGCGCGATCAGCGCGCCGGAGAGCAGGACCAGGCCGGCCAGCGCCCGGTCGCTGCGCAGGGCCAGGTCGCAGGCGAGCATGGCGCCCTGGGAAAAGCCGCCGAGCACCAGCTTCCCCGGCGGGACGTGCAGGCGGCGGTCGACCTCGTGGAGCAGCGCCTCCAGGCGCTCGCGCGCCGGGGCCAAGCCCTTGGGCACCTCGCGCGAGAAGTCGCGCGCGCGGCCGGCCGCGATGTCGCGGTTGAGCCGCTCCATGTCGATCATCCACCAGGCGCGCGAGTCGCCGAGCCCCAGCGAGAGGGCGAGCGGGCCCTGCGGGAAAAGGAACCGCGTGCCGGCGGGCACGTCCAGCATCGGGCCGAGCGGCACCAGGTCGTCCCCGGGCGCGCCGAACCCGTGCAGGAGGACGACGAGCGGGCCGTCGCCGCCGCCCCTGCCGTCGCTTCCGCCGGTCAGCCTGACCTGCAACCCGCCGAGTTGATCCTGTCGCATCGTTCCGGATGACGTGGGGCCGTCCCGCGCGGGATCGTACCGGAGCGGCCGGCGCGAAGTCCAGGGCGGCGGGCCCGCGGCGGATTTTGCGCTTGACCGGCGGGGGCCGCCGTACTATAACCCCCCGCGTGAGCCAGGCCGGATCGAGCCCGCATGCTCCCCGCCCCGCCTCCGGTTCACCGTTGATCCCTGGAGCCGCATGACCGAGCCTCAACGCGGTGGAAACGGCGGCCCGCCCGCCGCGCGGTCGTCCTGGTGGCTGTGGGCCGTGGCGGCCTGCCTGCTGGCGGGCTGCGGCGTGCACGTGCGTGTCGAGCCGTTGTCGTCCCACCGGTATCCCGAGCAGCCCCGGGGGTACAAGGTCGAGGCGCTGGACGCCGAGCCCGCCAGGCCCCACCTCAAGCTGGCCCGCGTCATCGCGACCAGCGAGTACGGCGACGAGGACGACCTGGACGCCACGATCCTGGACTCGGCCCGCCGCCTCGGCGCCGACGCCGTGGTGATGGGCCGGATGGACGTGCTCGAGGGACAGAACATCAGCCAGAGCTACGAATCCACCAACGACGCGGACCAGAACAACACGATCTTCGGCGGGGCGGGCAGCGGCATCCCCTACTTCTTCGACCCCTGGACCACCGTGCAGGGGGCCGATCGCGTCGATTACGTGAACTACAAGTCGGGCCTCGCCATCCGGTATCTCCCGGGCGCGGCCGGCGGATCGTAACCGCAGTCACCCGCGGCGCCGGGCCGACGGGGAAAGGAGAGCCCATGCGCGAACGTTGGTTGCCCGTGATCGGGGCCCTGGTGTTCCTGACCGCCCACGGATGCGCGAGCCTGTCGGAGTCGTCGCCCGCACCGGCGAAGCCGGCCCATCCCGCCGACCCCATGCTGGACATGCTGAACGCCCACCTCAATCAGCTCGAGACCAGCCTGAACGGCCTCGACAAGCGGCTGGCCGCCATGAAGGCGCAGCCGGAGCACGAGGACCCGATCTTCCGGGAGATCCGCGCGCTCGACCTCGCCGGCTGGGACCTGCACCGCCAGCAGTGGATGCTGCAGCGCGATCACCTGCGTTTCGCCCAGCGGCAGCTCCAGCGCGTGAAGGAGCATCCCGAACAGAAGGCCCGGATCCACGATGAGTGGGTGCAGGGCGAGAAGGAGTTCGAGGCCGCCCTGGAGAACTTCCGCAAGCAACGGCACGACCTCGAGCACAAGCGGCTCCAGGCCGAGGCGCAATTGATCGAGCAGCACCTGCGGTGACCGCCATGGCGCGCAGGGACCAGCGCGGAAGATGGAGCGGGAGCCTCGCCGGCCGGGCCGCGGCGGCCGCACTCGCGGGGGCGGCGCTGGCCGCCTGCACGAGCGTGGACATGATCCGGATGACGAACGAGACCTTTCCGCCCAAGGCCTCCCCCTCCGAGGTGGAGGTCCTCGACCAGGTGCCGAAGTGCCCGCACATCCAGCTCGCCGAGCTGATCGTGGACGAGAGCACGGACAGCTACGACAGCATGCAGAGCATGATTCTCAAGAAGGCGGCCGAGCTGGGCGCGGACGCCGTGCTGTTCGCCCGGCCCGAAAAGGAAATCCGGCACGAGGTCGCCTACTCCTCGCCGATGGTGGGCTACGGCGGGGTCTATCCGGCCATGGGGATGGGCATGGGCGGCTGGATGTACGATCCCTACGGCTTCGGGATGGGCTACGGGAGCGTGGCCGTGCCCTACGACCAGCCCGTCCGGACGCTCAAGGGCCTCGCCATCCGCTACACGAACACGATCGGGCCGAAATGCTGACACCGCGGTGAGCGGAGGGGGCCGGCGGCGCGGGCACCATGGACTCGGTCACGCTCCAGGACGTCCGGGCCGCCGCCGACCGGCTCCGCGGCATCGCCCGCGAGACGCCGGTGCTCACTGGCCGGCAGCTCGACGAAGCGGCCGGCGCCGCCGTCTTCCTCAAGTGCGAGAACTTCCAGCGCGTCGGCGCCTTCAAGTTCCGCGGCGCCTACCACGCGATCGTCGCCCTGCCCGTCGACCGTCGCGACCGGCCGGTCGTCACCATCTCCTCCGGCAACCATGCGCAGGGCGTGGCGCTGGCCTGCCGGCTCCTGGGACGCCGGGCCCACGTCGTCATGACGGGCGTGGCGAACCCGTTGAAGCGGCGCGCGGTCGAGGGCTACGGGGCGACCATCCACGAGGCGCCCGACCACGAGCAGGCCTCGCGTGACCTGCCGGCCCTCCTCGACCGGCTCGGCGGCGTCTTCATCCATCCCTTCAACGATCCGCGCGTGATCGCCGGCCAGGGGACGGCGATGCTGGAGCTGATCACGGCCGTGCCCGACCTGGACGCGGTGCTGGCGCCGGTCGGCGGCGGCGGGCTGCTCGCGGGCACCTGCGTCGTCGCGCACGGGCTCAGCCCCGCGCTGCGTGTCTACGCCTGCGAGCCGGCCGGCGCGCTCGACGCCCTCCATTCCGTCCGCGAAAACCGGGTCGTCCCCATGACGGCGCCGCGCACGATGGCCGAGGGCCTGCGGACGAGCCTGGGCGACATCACGCTCCCGATCCTTCGGCGGCACCTGGCCGGCTTCTTCGTCGTGGAAGAAGACGAGATCGTGCCCGCCATGCGGTTCGCCTTCGAGCGACTGAAGCTCGTCGTGGAGCCCTCCGCCGCCGTGGCCCTCGCACCCCTGCTGCGGCGCGAGCCCGAGCTGGTCGGGAAGAAGGTCGGCGTGATCGTCACCGGCGGGAACGTGGACCCGGAGTCGTTCTGCACGCTGCTCGCTCAGGCTGAAGACGCTAACTCCTTGCCAAGGCACCAATAACCTTGGGTCATTGGGCTGTGACAAACGCAGCCAGGTATATTCTCGACACCTTCGAGCACCTTCCGGAATCGGACAAGCGGGAGGTCCTCGCCACACTTCTCAGAATCACCGCGCAAGCCGACTACCCCATGGTCAGCGATCAGGATCTCACATCCGCTGCCGACGAACTCTTTCTCGACTACGAGCGCCAAGAAGAATCGCGGTGGGTGCCCCACGAAGAGGCGAGATTTGGGTTGGAGGACCTCGGCATGGCCGCGAAAGTTCGCCCTTGCCTCGTGCTGAGCGTCCAACCAACCGATACTGACCGTGCCCTCATAACTCTCGTACCGCACACCACCGCCGTTCGAGGATCCCGATTCGAGTGTGCACTCTCGATGCGTTTTCTGAAGCCCGGTGCATTCGACGCCCAGGGCCTCGTCACCGTGCCAGCCCCGAAGGTCTTGCATCGGTTAGGCCAGCTTACAGATGATCAATTGAACCAGGTGGAGGCAAGCGGCTGGCCTGGCTCGGGATCACCCGCCCCGAGCAATAGGGCATTCGTAGACGTCACCGTAGGTGCCCTGCACAACATGCTGGGTTCCGCCGCGCGGACCGCCGCGGTTCGCCATGGCACGATGCCCTCGCCTCCGCGATTCGCGACGACGGCCCGGTCCGCCGCCCTGCGAAGTCGAGTGTCCGGTGCGGCCGGCCGTCGTTCTACCAGCCAATCCGGTCGACGACGGCGCGTCGCGCCGCGGTGAAGCTCGGACACGGATGCTGCCGGACACTCTCTTCTGTGCGACTGCGAACGACCCGCTCGATGATCCCGTTCTGCTCCGGCGTGTAGGGCGTGATGAACTCCTGGCTCAAGCGATAGTCGCGACAGGCCGCCCGGAACCGGCGGCTCTGGAAGATGAGCCCGTTGTCGCTACGGCCCTGCGGGGTTGGCCCCGCTGGGCGCAAAGTCCCGAAGCGGGCGAGGCACGCGGCTTCCACCGCCCGTTCCGCCTCCGTGGCCCGGCTGCGCCGCGCGTTCTCGGCTCCGAGCAGAAACCGCTCGCGCTAGTCCTCGACCTCCATATCCACCTCCGGGGGCCCCTCTGGGGCCATGGCCTAGAGGTGGTCGCGGTTTCAAGGGGAGCAGGATACCGGCCAGGACGATGCCCCTTGACTGCCGTTACAGTCCGAGCGCGAAATGGAGCGCATGCCGCACCTCGGCCATCCGGTCGGTAGTCAAGGTTGCGATGAGCGCCCCGATCTTCCCCTTGGATACGGTTTGAACGTGGTCCAGGTTGATGGCGCAGGGCCGGGGCATCCCGTCTGCTTCGGTGAGTGGCACCTCAGAAGGAATATCCCGGATCGTGGTGGTCACCGGCGCCACGGTCACCTCCCCAAGGAATGCGAGCGCCGAGTCCCTGGTTAAGATCACGACCGGCCTTCTCCTGTCCGGCCTGGCAAACCTGTACCACCGGACTTCGCCGTGCTGCATCAGTCGCCCCAGACCTGTTCGTGTTCCCACACGTCGAACTCTCCTCGCTTGACCGGTTTCTTGCGATAGCCTTCGCACTGTTTTCGCTCAAGCTCCTGCATGCGCAGTCGCATCAGCGCTGCACGCAAGGCCTCCCTGGTGAAGGCCGATCGAGTTGTCCTGAGCCGTTTCACGGCTTTGTCAATCGAGCTGACCAACTCATCGTCGAGGGTCATCTGCACGGTTCTCATGAAGTCCCCCCGGTGGATCGATAGCTATAAGCTCCACCATTCTTATAGACATGACCATGCAAAGGCAAGCGTTCCGACCGGGGAGCAGTGGGCCCCGACCGCCTTCCGTCCAGGACAACCCTCTTCTGCGTGATGGCGCCGAAACGCGCGAGGGAATCATGCGCCGTGGACTGGATCGGGCGCAAAGCGGGCTGAGGGCGCGGCTAGGCCCCTCGGCGGCCGTACAGGAGGGTGACGTTGATCCGGCGGCTCTCGTACTCGTCCTTGAAGCGGATCACGTCCGATTCGTGGAAGAGGTCGGAGTTGAAGACGATGGCGCGGTTCTGGCGGTAGGGAACGGTGATCGCCTTCGCCCCGCTGTCGCGGAGGAAGGCCCGGACCTTCGGCTCGTTGGCGCTGCTGTTGTAGTCCGTGAAGTTCCACGCCCGCGGCGCTTCCTTGTCCCAGACGATCAGCCCGCCGTGCTCCGGGTCCAGGTTCGCCTCGTCGGGCGTGATCCAGAAGTTCACGTTGACCGCCGCCGCGTCGGCGTGCAGGTTGAGGGCCTTCATCTCGCTGTCGCATTTGAAGGCCCAGGCCTGCAGCAGCGGATGCCCCTTGAAGATGCCCGGGAATTTCAGGCGCAGCTCCTCGGCGATCTGCAAGAGGAGCGGGCAGGCGAAGCCGTCGCCGAAGAAGGCGCCGACATAGCCGTTCTCGTAGTCGCGCTTCCAGATCGTGGACTCCAGGCAGAAGCGCCGGAGCGAGCGGAGGGCCTCGTCGGTCAGCAGCCCGTCGATGGACGTCGCGCCGGGGCCGGTGGCGTGGTAGCGGGCTTCGATCCCGGCCGCGTCGAGCGCGGGGTTCACCGCGCCGTCCGCGAGGGCCGGGCACTCGGCGTAGTGGAGGATGCGGTTGAAGGAGGGCGCGATGGCGTGCCAATCCTCCGGGCCGACCGTCAGGCGATGGCCGGGGGCGGCATCCTTCACCCGCTGGAAGAGCCGCGCCAGCGTCGCCGCGTAGGGCCCATGCTCGGCCGGGAGGATCCCCCGCTCCTGGAGGTACCGGATCTGCTCCGCCTCGTGCTTCAGCCGCGCGCGGGTGAGCGGCTGCGGGGGCACGGGCCGGCCGTGGTTGTGCTTGAGGTCGGCCGAGCGGCGCAGGCTCGCCACGGCCGGGTCGGGACGCCCCTGCGCGATGTACGCGAAGGCCAGGTTGTAATGGGCCTTCACGTAGTCGGGCTTGAGCGCGAGCGCCCGCTCGAAAGAGGCCACGGCCTCGTCCGGGCGGCCCAGCTCGATCAGCGCCGTGCCGAGATTGGCGTGGGCCTCGACGTGGTCCGGCTTGAGCGCGAGGGCCCGGCGATAGGCCGCCACCGCCTCGTCCAGCCGTCCCAGTTCCTTGAGCGCCGCCCCCCGGTTGTTGTGGGCCTCCGCGTAATCGGGCTTGAGCGCGAGGGCGCGATCGTAGGCGGCCACGGCCTCGGTCGGCCGGCCCTGCTCCAGCCGCACGTTGCCGAGGTTGCAGTGGGCTTCCGGATAGCCGGCCTGGAGCTGGGTCGCGCGCCGGTAGGCGTCCGCCGCCGCCTCCAGCTTGCCCTGCTTCTGCCGCACGATGCCGAGGTTGAAGGCATAGGTCGCGTGGGCGGGGTCCTGCCTGGTGGCCAGCGTGATCAGCTCGACGGCCTCGTCGAGCCTGCCGGTCTGGTAGGCCAGGAGGCCGAAGAGGTGCAGGGCGTCGGCGTTGTCCGGGTCGAGGGAGAGGGCCTGGGCGTAGAGGGCCTGCGCCTGGTCGAAGCGGCCGGCGCGGTGCAGGGCGACGGCGGACTCCAGGAGGGCGCGCACCTGCGGCGGAGGGGCCCGGCGTCCGGCGTGGTCCTTGCGCTTCTGCTGACGCCGCCGGTCCGCCCGGTTCATCGGTCCCTCCGGGAACTTTCCCAGGGGAGGAAGCCTAGCGGCACGCCCCTACGATGTCAAGCCGACGTGGGTCGCCGGGACGGTAGACCGGTGCGAGCTTCGTCCGGCTACCCTTCCCTCTCCAGAGCCTCGCGGAAGGCGCGAAGGAATTCGCCCGGTGTGGCGACGGGAAAGGGGGCCCAGGTCCTCGTCCGCTCGGCGTGGAAGTCGCGCGTGTTCCAGGTCACGAGGTAGTCCACGCTCGCCTGTTTGGCGGCCGCCAGGATGGGCGCATCGTTCCGCTGGATGACCCGGGCGGCCTCCTCGACGGCGTCGAGCGAGGGATCTTCGACGACGACGGGATGAGTTGTCGGAGGAGGTGGTGATAGTCGTCAATGAGGGAGGGAAGCTTGGCCGCGAGATTCCGCTCGGCCTCGGGCGGGACCTGAGGCGACACGATGACCTGAATGGCGCGCGCTTCCGCCAATCGCAGGACCTCGCGCGCGGCGCCGGTGGAGGACACGAGGCCGGCGGATCAGCGCGCTCGTGTCCGAGTTAACCTCCATGCCGCTCCCGATTGTAGCGCTCCCGCTGCTTTTTGAGGTCCGCCAGCAGGCTGTCGAGCTTCAGGCCCGCCTGCTTCATGGCCTTCACTGCCTTCTTCGCCACGGCGTCGCCGATCAGCCTGCGTGGCGTGAGGAGCAGGACGTCGCTTGCCTTCACGATCGTCAGCGCGGCGTCCTCCTCACGCTTCGGGTCCCTCCTGAGAGAAGCGGGGATGGTGAGGTGCCCTCTTCCCCACACCTTGACGGTCGGCATCGGTCGCCCTCCTGCATCGAGCCTGTTCGGATGTTGTCGGAATGTCAGCCTCGCGTGGATTGCGGGATGACGCAAAGCCGCGCGAGCTTCGTTGTCCGGCGCCGGCCCCCCTACGGCGAGTGGGGGGGCCAGGGGATGAAGGCGCTGGTCGTGCGCTGGTATCGCCGGTAATCCTCGCCGCGGGTCGCCAGCGCCTGGGCCTCGGCCAGCGGGATGCCGGAGATCTTCAGCAGGAAGACGAGCATGATGGCGGGGTTCAGGAGCGTGAGCAGCCCTCCGGGGACGCCGAGGCCCATCACGACATAGCCGCACCAGTGCAGCCACTCGAAGAAGTAGTTGGGGTGGCGGGAATAGCGCCAGAGCCCCTCCCGGCAGGTCCGGCCGCAGTTGGCCGGATCGGCGCGGAATCGGGCGAGCTGCCCGTTGGCGGCCGTCTCGCCGGCGACCGCGACGGCCCAGACGAGGACGCCGGCCAGCTCCCAGAGGCTGAAGGTGGGGCGGGGGTTCCGCATGAGGACGAGCAGCGGCAGGGAGAACAGGACGACGCCGGCCGCCTGTGCCTGGAAATAGAGGAAGCTCACCAGTGGGGCCCGGTCGCCCAGGGCGATCCGGAAGGACTGATACCGGCCGTCCTCGGTCCGCCGGTACAGCCGCTCGCGGAAGAGATAGACCCCGAGCGGGACGGCGTAGCCGGCGATCAGGGCCGCGAGCAGCAGGCGCCGCGCCGGCTCGCCCTCGGAGCCCAGCGCGTAGAACGTCAGCGTGCCGATCAGCCCGAGACACCAGCCGAGGTCCGCCCAGCCCGCGTTGCTCGTCCGGCGCTGGACCAGCCACAGGACGGCCATCAGGAGACTCGATCCGATCCAGGCCCAGAGGACGAGGCCCAGGGGGCTCATCGCACGGCCCAGACCTGGCCCATGAAGGGCAGGCCGAAGAGGGTCGTCTCGTCGGCCGCCAGCCGCTCCATCTCGGCGGCGATCTCGGCCACTGCCCGGCGCGAGGCCAGGCCTTCCTTGACGAAGTGCGGCGCGAGCTGCGCGAAGGACAGGGCGGTCAGGCGCTTCTCCTCGCCGCGCAGCACCAGGGGCTGGTGCGCGCTCACGTGCAGCTCCCGGAACCCGGCCCGCCGAAAGACGCGGTGCAGGGACGTGCCGAGCCGCCAGTGCTGGCCGTAGCGGTCGCTCAGCGCGACCTTCAGCTCGTGCGAGCGGGCGACGAGGGCGGAGGGGGGATCGCAGAGCCAGCGGCTCAGATCCATCTCCTCGCAGACGACGACGCCGCCCGGCCGCACGAGGGCCTTCATCGCGCGCAGGGCCGCGATCGGATCGGTCAGGTGCATGAGGAGCAGACGGGCGTACGCGAGGTCGAACCGGCCCCGCGGCAGGCCGGGCCCGTGGATGTCCGCCAGGCCGAAGGTCGCGTTCACGAGGTGCCGGGCTTCGGCCTGGCGCCGGGCCAGCGCGAGCTGCGCCCGGCTGTTGTCGAGGCCGACGACGAGGCCGGTGGAGCCGACACGCTCCGCGAGCCAGCAGGTCATGTTGCCGGTGCCGCAGCCGAGCTCGACGACGCGCATCCCGGGCCGCAGCCCGGCCCGTTTCAGGAGGGCCTCCGAGCCGGCCGCGTAGGCGTTGTGCAGGAGCCGCAGCCGCAGGGCCTCGCCGGCGCCGCGCGCGAGGCGGTAGCCGTCGGGAGCCGGCCGGGCGGGGCGCCTGGGGGGCGGGGCGCTCACGGGATCGCGGTCACGACTTGCCCAACGTGACGGTCAGGACCAGCTCCTTGTCCCCCCGCAGGACGCGGACGGCGACCTTCTGGCCCGGCACGGTGCGCTCGATGAGATAGTTCTTAAGCTGGCGGGCGTCGGCGATCTCGGTGCCGTCGATGCCGAGCAGGATGTCGCCCTTCTGCAGCCCGCCGTCCCGCGCGGGGCCGCTGACCTCGGAGACCGCCACCCGCAGCCGCGTCCCCCGCTTGATCGAGGTCAGCCCCAGGCCCAGGCGGGAGAAGGCGGGCTGCCCCCCCTGAATGAGCGAGGTCACGACGCGCTTGGCCAGGAGGCTCGGGACGGAGAAGGCCATCTTGCTGCACTGCTGCTCGCCCTGCGTCGTCTCGGTCCGGATGACCGCGTGCATGAACCCGACGACCTCGCCCCTGGCGTTGAAGAGCCCGCCGCCCGAGTTGCCGTTGCAGGCCGTCAGGTCGAGCTGCATGAGGCGGGTATCCACGGTCTGGAGAAAAATGTTTTCGTTGCCGATGCGCCCGAAGGCCACGGCCGGGCCCCAGCCGAGGGGATAGCCGACGGTGAAGACGTCCTCGCCCGGCGCCGGCTCCCGGTCCACGAAGGCGGCCGCGGGCAGCCGCTTGACCACCGCCTCCTCGGCGATGCGGTATACGGCCACGTCCAGGTAGGCATTCGAGCCGACGAGCGTCGCGGGGACCTCGTCCAGCTCGTAGGTCAGCACCGTGACCTGCCGCGCGACGACCTGGTCGCCCCGCTCCTCCTGTTCGACCGCGTGCCGGGCCGTGACGATGTAGCCGTCGTGCAGGTGGAAGCCCGAGGCCTTCACGAGGACCCGGGCCGGGCCCTGTCCCTCCTGCCCCGGCCGACCCTGCTGGCCCGACGGCCCCTGCTGAACCGGCTGGTCCTGCAGGATGCCGATCGTGCCCCGCTTGGCCTGCTCGATCACGGCGGGAAAGCCGCCGGCCGGCGGCTCCGCCGATGTGGGTGCGGCCCAGGCGACCCCGGCCAGCACGGCGATTAGCGCGGCGACCTGCCCGACGGATTGTTTCATCGCGCTCACGGGCTCCTCAATTTTTTGTCAGCTTCCGGTAGCGGATCCGGTGCGGGCGCTCGGCCTCCTTGCCCAGCCGCTTCTTGCGGTCCGCTTCGTAGTCGCTGTAGTTGCCCTCGAACCAGACCACCTTGCTGTCCCCCTCGAAGGCCAGGATGTGGGTCGCGATGCGGTCGAGGAACCAGCGGTCGTGGCTGCTCACCAGGCAGCAGCCGCCGAAGCCCTCCAGGCCCTCCTCCAGCGCCCGGAGCGTGTTCACGTCCAGGTCGTTGGTCGGCTCGTCCAGCAGGATCAGGTTCGCGCCTTCCTTGAGCATCCGGGCCAGGTGGACGCGGTTGCGCTCGCCGCCCGAGAGGTCCTTGACCTTCTTCTGCTGGTCGGCGCCGCCGAAGTTGAACTTGCCGCAGTAGGCCCGCGCGTTGACCTCGACCTTGCCGAGCGGAAGGGTGTCCTTCCCGTCCGAGATCACCTCGTAGACGGTCTTGGTCGAGTCCAGCGTCCGGTCCTGGTCCACGTAGCCGATCTTGACGGTCTCGCCGATCCGGATCGTCCCCGCGTCCGGCTTTTCCTTGCCCACGATGATCCGGAACAGCGTCGTCTTGCCGGCGCCGTTCGGCCCGATCACGCCGACGATCCCGCCGCGCGGCAGGCTGAAGGTCAGCTTCTCGAACAGGAGCTTGTCGCCGTAGGCCTTGGCGAGGTCCTTGGCCTCCACGACGATGTCGCCGAGCCGCGGGCCCGGCGGGATGTAGATCTCCAGGTCCTCGGCTTGCTTCTCCTGTTTCTGGTCCAGCAGCTCTTCATAGCGGGTGAGGCGGGCCTTACCCTTGGCCTGCCGCGCCTTCGGCGCCATGCGGATCCATTCCAGCTCCCGCTCCAGCGTCTTGCGCCGCTTGGACTCGGCCTTCTCCTCCTGGGCCAGCCGCGCCTGCTTCTGCTCCAGCCAGGAGGAGTAGTTGCCCTGGAAGGGGATGCCCTGGCCGCGGTCCAGCTCCAGAATCCAGCCGGCCACGTTGTCGAGGAAGTACCGGTCGTGCGTGACCGCGATGACCGTGCCCTTGTACCGCTGCAGGTGCTGCTCCAGCCACTGGACGGACTCGGCGTCGAGGTGGTTGGTCGGCTCGTCGAGCAGGAGGATGTCGGGCTCCTGGATGAGCAGCCGGCAGAGCGCGACGCGGCGGCGCTCGCCGCCCGAGAGCACGTCCACCTTCGCGTCGGCGGGCGGGCAGCGCAGCGCGTCCATCGCGATCTCCAGCTCGGACTCCAGCTCCCAGCCGTTCGCCGCCTCGATCTTCTCCTGGAGCGCGCTCTGCTTCTCCAGCAGCTTCTCCATCTCCTCGGGCGTGCAGTCACCCAGCTTGTTGCTCACGGCCTCGTACTCGTGGAGCATCGCGACGAGCTCCTTCCGCCCCTCCTCCACGACCTCCTTGACCGTCTTGCCGGGGGTGAGGTGCGGCTCCTGCTCCAGCAGGCCCACCGTGTAGCCCTTGGACATGGTGATCTCGCCCAGGTAGTCCTTCTCGACGCCGGCGATGATCCGCAGCAACGTGCTCTTGCCCGACCCGTTGAGCCCGATCACGCCGATCTTGGCGCCGTAGTAGAAGGAGAGATAGATGTCCTTCAGCACCTGCTTCTTCGGCGGGTAGACCTTGCCCACCCCGATCAGCGAAAAGATGATCTGCTTGTCGTTCGTCGCCATAGTACCCCTCGGTGTGACGGATTCGACCCTCGGCGGCCGGTGGGGCCGCGAGGCACCCGTTCGGCCCCCGCGATCGCCCGCGCATCAACCTCCGCGCGGCGGCGCCCGCGACCCACGGGCGGGCGTACCTTACCAAAGCGGGCGTGCGCGCACAACCGCCGCCCCGGGCAAGGGGCGGGGCGGTCGGCCGGTCAGGGGCGTCCCGCGTTGTGCGATCGCGCACGGTCCACCCACGCGAAGCCTCACGACTCCCACCGTTCATACCGTGGGCGACCACGGAGCGACGACGGAAGAGCGCGGCGCCCTCCAGATCGGCCTGCGCGATGGATCGCGCCGGCCGGGCGCGCCGGGCTTCGATCCAGACATCGCCGACGGCAAGCAGGCCGGTCGGCACGGTCATTGCAGCCCGGGCATCCTGGCGTTGGTCCACGGATGGGTGGGCCCGCCAAGTCCGCTGCAAGGAGGAACGTGATGGACCATGTGAAGCCCCACGACGTGGTGGACCACATGCTCGTGGCGGGCGCCAGAAAGCTCGCGCTGCCGATCCGGCACCTGGTGCTTCGAGGCATGCTGGCCGGCGCCTACCTGGGCATCGCGACCAGCATGGCCGTGACCGTGGCCGTGGAAACCGGTCTCTGGATCGTCGGCGCCCTGCTCTTTCCCTTCGGCCTCGCGCTGGCGATTCTGCTCGGCACGGAGATCATCACCGGGAGTTTCGCGCTGCTGCCCTGCGTCGTGGTCGCGGGGAAGCCCTCCGACCGGTTCCGTCGCATGCTGAGCAACTGGGGCTGGGTCTTCGTGGGCAATCTGCTGGGGAGCCTCCTCTACGCCGCGCTCTTCGTCGTCGCGCTGACCACGGCCTGGGACACGCCGGTCACCGCCGTCGGCGCCAAGCTGGTCGCGATCGCCGAAGCGAAGACGGCCCACTATGCCGAGCACGGCCCGACGGGCCTGCTCACCGCGTTCACGAAGGGCATCCTGTGCAACTGGATGGTCAGCCTGGCGGTCGTCGCGGCGTTCGCCTCGACCTCCTTCTCCGGGAAGATGCTCGCCATCTGGGGGCCGACGGTGATGTTTTTCTCGCAGGGGTTCGAGCACGCCGTCGTCAACATGTTCGCGATCCCGGCCGGCATCCTGCTGGGGGCCAAGGTCACGGTGTCGAGCTGGTGGCTCTGGAACCAGTTTCCGGTCACGCTGGGCAACCTGGTCGGCGGGATGGTCTGTACCGGCCTCGCGGTGCTGTTCGCCCACGGCCCGGGCAGGACGAAGGCCGAGCGGAGCACGCCCGAGTCGTCGCGGCCGAGCCCCGGCGGCGAGCGGGTGGAACTGTCCGCGTCCTTGTGAGCCGACGCCGAGCTGTGCCGGACGAGCGGAGTGAGCGATGGCGGTGAACTTTCGCAGACGGTTGCGCGGCTGGCGGTTTCTCCTGCTGAATGTCGCGCTCGGCTCGGCCCATGTCGTCGTCCTGTTCAACGCCAGCGCCTACGTGGCGCTCCTGCCCCACGCGGCCGGCGACCTGGGCGGGGTGACACCGAGTTTCGGGTCCTGGGCGCAGACGGACTTCCTCATCGCGCTGGCGCTGGGCTTCCCGCTCGCCCGGTGGCTGGCGGGGCGGGTCGGCGACTACCGATTGTTCGTCGCCGCGTTCCTCGTCTATGCCGCGGCGTCGGCGCTCTGCGCCACCGGTCCGACGCTCTGGTGGTTCCTGCCGGCCCGCATCCTGCTCGGCCTGACGGGCGGCCTCACGCTCCCGCTGGCCCAGGCCCTCTGGCTCAATGAGTACCCCGCCCGCCTCAAATCGCTGGGGCTGGGGCTCTGGGGCCTGCTGACGCTGATGCCGCTGACGATGGGCTTTGCTCTCGGGGGCTGGCTGGCCGACGAATGGGGCTGGCGCGCCCTGTTCGTCATGAACGTCCCCTGCGCCCTGGCCGTCGCCGGCGTCACCGGCGCCCTGCTCTCCGGCCGAGGGTTCGCGCGGCGCCGCATCCGATTCGATCTGGTCGGCTTCGTGCTCCTGGCGCTGGTCCTCGGCGGGACCCAGACCCTGCTGAACATGGGGAACGATTTCGACTGGCTCGATTCGCCCTTCCTTCGCGTCGTGCTGGTCGTCGTCGTCCTGTCGGTGATCGGCCTGGTCCTGTGGGAGCCGGGCGAGCGCCATCCCGCCCTCGACCTCAGGCTGTTCGCCCATCGCAACTTCGCGGTCGGGATCCTCGGCCTGGCCGTGGGGTTCTTCTCGATCCAGGGCCTGATGGCGTTGTTGACCGTCCAGTTACAGGTCTTGATGGGCTATTCGTCCACGCTCGCCGGGCTCGTGTTCCTGTCGATGCTGCTGGGTGCGCCGGTCATCATGGTCATGCACGAGATCTGCAAGCGGGTGGACGCCCGGTGGCTCGCTTGTCTGAACGCCCTCGGCTTCGCCGCGGTCTTCCATTGGATCGGCCTGTACGACGACCTCCACTCCTACGATCAGATCCGGTGGCCGCTGCTCGCCATGGGGCTCCTACTCGGATCGTTCTTCACTCCCTTGACCGTGCTGGGCCTGCATGGGTTGTCCGGCCGGTTGATCACCCGGGCGGCGGACCAGGCGACGCTGGTGCGCCTCGCCGCCGGGGCGTTCGGCATCGCGTTCCAGGGCGTCGTGCAGTTCCGGCGGACGACGTTTCACCAGTTGCATCTGGCCGATCGGTTCGGCGGCCGCCGGTTCACGTCGTTCGACGTCCTGCAGCCCCTGTCCGACCGGCTGGCGGGTGCGGGGCTGGCTCCCGCGATGGTGAAGGCCAAGCTCCTGGCCCTCATCAAGCAGCAGGCCGGCGCCCTGGCCCTGAGCGATGCGTTCCTGCTCGCGAGCTGGCTGTTCCTCGGGATCGGCGCCCTCGTCTGGCTCGCCGCGCCCACCCACCTTCCCGTCCACCTCCCGCCGGAGGAGGGGCTGCGGGCGATGCTGGCCGAGGAGATGGGGGAGGAGCTGCCGTGAGGGCCTGCCGCGGGGCAAGCCGGTGGCTGGGGGCCGGGCTCGGGGGCGGATGGCTGCTGCTCGCGGGCGCGTGCGCCTGGGTCCCGCCGGGCGATCCGCCCGCGGAGCTCCTCGAGCCGCCGGAGATGGCGGAGACGCTGGCGGAGGTGACGAGCCGGCTGGCGCAATGGCCGGAGGATCGCTGGTGGGAGCAGTTCGGCAGTGCCGAGCTCAACGAGATCGAGGAGACGGCGCTCAGGGAGAATCCCGGCTTGAAGCTCGCCAAGGCGCGCCTGAAGGAGGCACAGGCCCTCGTGCGCGTCGAGGGCGCGCGGCTGCTCCCCTTCCTCGACGCCGACGCGTCCCTCACCTACGAGCGGATCTCCCAGCACGGCGTCTTCGCCGCGCTCAACCCCGACGTGGCCGGCGCGCGCATCCTCCTGGGCGTCATCAATCCCTTGAGCTTCCGGTACGAGTTCGATTTTTGGGGAAAGAATCGCGCGATGCTCGAAGCGGCCCTGGGCCAAGCCGCGGCCGAGGAGGCGGAAGCGGCCGCGGTGCGGCTGCATTTGACCGCCGGGGTGGCGCGGGCCTACTTCCGCGGCCAGGCCCTCCGCCGGCAGCTCGAGCTCGTGCGGGCGATGGTGGACATCCGCCGCCGCTTGCGGGACCTTGCCGAGGCCCGCTTCCGCCTGGGCCTGGACAACGACCTCGCCGTCAAGCAGGCCGTGGCGGAATGGGAAGTGGCGAACAAGCGCGAGGCCGGGGTCCGCGATCAGGTGGACGTCCAGCGACACCTCCTGGCCCGCCTGGCCGGCAAGGGGCCGGATGCTGCCGTGCACCTGTTCACCGGCTCGGTCGCCGTCCCCGACCGGGTTCCGCTGCCCGACCACCTGCCGATCGGGCTGCTGGTGCACCGTCCCGATCTCGCGGCGGCGCTCTACCGGGCGGAGGCGGCGGCGCGGGCCGTCAAGGTCGCCAAGACGCAGTTCCTGCCGACGATCGACCTCACCGCCTTCGTCGGCTTCAACGCGCTGACGCTGACCAAGGGGGCCGACAAGCTGGGCAACCTGCTCTTCTCCGGCCAGAGCGTCGCCTACGGCGCGGCGCCGGGCCTGCGGCTCCCGTGGTTCGAGGGCGGGCGGCTGCGCGGGGAGCTCGCGGCGCAGCGGGCGGAGTGCGACGCCGCCGTGCACCTGTACAACGACACGCTGCTGGAGGCGATGCGGGACGTGGCGGACAGTCTGAGCGCCTGGCGGGCGACCCGCGACATGCTGGCGGCGCACCGGCGCCTCCTCGCGTCCCTGAACGACGACTGGCGACTGGCCGGGGTGCGCCTCACCACCGGGCTGGACGACGACCGGGAGCCCTTGAGGCATCGGTATCCGGTCCTGGAACAGCAATACGCCTTGAACGCCTTGGAGAGCGATCAATTGGTGGCCGCGGTGGACCTCATCGAAGCCCTGGGCGGCGGGTATCGGAACGAGGACGTTCGGAAGAGGCCGGTCCACCAACCAAGCTGAACGCCATGACCGTCGCAACCCCCACTCCGCGCAAAATCCATCCCCAGGCCATTCGAGCGAGGCGGAACCGTCGCCTCCTGCTCGTCGCCCTCGCGCTGGCGGCGGCGGCCGCGGCGTACGGCTGGTCCTGGTGGACCCACGACCGGTTCTGGGTCAGGACCGACAACGCCTACGTGACCGGCAATCTCATCCCCGTGGCCGCGCAGGCGTCGGGCATCGTCACCCAGGTCCTGGCCGAGGAAACGCAGTTCGTGAACCGGGGCGATGTCCTGGTCCGCCTCGACGAGCACGAGGCCTATGCGGCGCTGGGGCGGGCGCGTGGGCGGCTCGGCGAGGAGGTGCGCCGGATCACCGCGCTGTTCAAGACCCGCAAGCAGCTCGAAGAGAGGCTGGCGGCGCGCCAGGCGCGGCTGACGCTGGTGCGCCACGATCTGGAGCGGTACCGGCGGGCCTCGCCGGCCGGGGCGGTTTCCGGGCAGATTCTGCAAAACGCCGCCGACCAAGCCCATGCGCTGGAGGCGGAGGTGCGAGAAGCCCGGGCGGAGCTCGATATCCTCGACGCTCGGGTCGGCGGGACGAGCATCAGGGAGCATCCGGCCGTCGAGCTGGCCAAGCACGAGCTGATCCAGGCCTACCTGGACTACAAGCGGCAGCAGATCCTGGCGCCGGTGTCCGGCTACGTCGCCAAGCGGAAGACTCAGGTGGGCGACCGGGTCACGCCGGGCGCCGACCTCATGACGATCGTCCCGTTGGCCCATCTCTGGATCGAGGCGAACCTGCGAGAAACCGACCTGCACCGGGTACGGCCCGGCCAACCGGCACTGGTGAGCGTGGACCTCTATGGGGCCGAGCACACCTTTCACGGGGTCGTCGAAGGGCTGGTGCCGGGCACCGGCAGCGCGTTCGCCCTCCTGCCGCCGGACAACGCCACCGGGAACTTCATCCATATCGTCGAGCGGGTGCCCGTGCGCATCGCTCTGCAGGAGGACGAGGTACGTGACCATCCGCTCCGGCCCGGACTGTCCACCGTGACGCAGATCCGGGTCGACCAGCCCGGCCGATCGGTACTGGACGCGGTCGCCTTCGCCCACGGACCGGACGAGGCGTCCCGGGCTCAGGCCGAGGCCGGCCAGTCGGTGTTGACCTCGTTCGCCGCCCCCTCCGCTCCGGAATACCGGACGGACGTGTACGCCGACGAGATTCCGACCGCCGAATCCCTGGCCGACACGGTGATCACGACGAACCTGGTCGTGGAGGAGGTCGGGGGGCGGGCGCTGGCGAAGGCAGCCGAGCAGGATCGGCCGCGGACCGCCCCTCCACGGGAGGATGGCGACGGGGGGCGGGAGCGGGAGCCGGTCACGCGATCGGCGACGAGGACCGAGCCGCGGGCCAAGGTCCTCCGCAGCGACGAGCCTTCGCTCGGCTCCCACGTCCCGCCGAGGAGCCCAGACCTGGGCGTGGCGGAGCATCCCCTCAGCCCGTCCATCGGGCCGGGGTCGGGCCTGTTGGGGCCTGAAGCGGGGCGCGGCCCGGCTCCTCTGAGGGCCGGGGACGGGAACGACGACGGGGGGAAGGCGGCGGGCATCGGCGGCCGGCGGTAGGCGAGCTCCGAAGCGGTCACCCGCCGCGTTCGGCCTGCTCGATCGCGTCGCGCTGGTCCTTGCCGAGGTCCGTGTCGAGGAAGGCCCCGGAGGCCGGCACCTCCATGTGCAGGTCCGAGGTCACGTCGATCTCCACGGTCGCGTCCCGCAGCCGGAAGTCGAGCACGTGCCCGCCGGTCGTCCGGTCCTCGGACAGGAAGTGGACGTGGTAGCCCGCCACGTTGATGCCCTGCGCATAGTCGGGAAACCGGTAGCCCACCAGCGTGCCCGTGAGGCCCTCGTGGATGTAGACCGGCTGCCGCGCGGCCACCTCGGCGAGCGGGGGGTAGGGCTTGGTCTGTCGGGGTACGGCCCGGACCTTCAGGTAGTCGAACGTGCCGGTGGCGAGCAGCGCGTAGAAGATGTTCTTGCTCGGCACGGCCTTGTCCACCGCCTCCTGGAAGTGCGCCCAGTCCACCACCTCCTCGTAGAGGACCTTCACGGTCGGGTCGAAGCGCATGACGACGGCGAAGGGCGTCTTCTGCGCCGGGTCCACGGGATAGGCCTTGCCGTCGGACTTGATCTGGTAGAAGCGGCCGCCGAAGGCGATCATCTCCCCGTCGAGGGCGTTGAAGGTGCCGAGCCCGAAATCCCCGTGCCGGGCCAGCTCGGCGTAGGTCGTCTCGCCGTCGTACACCCCCTCCATCAGGGCGCCGATCGTCGAGGTCTGGAACAGCTCGTGGGCCTTGTGCGAGTCGTGGTGGAAGAGGTCTCCCTTCCGCCGGTGGGCCTGGAAGGCCTTGATGAAGACGTCGTCGATCGCCATGCTCCGGTTCCCCGTCGGACGCTCAGTGCTGGGCCGAGCCCTCCATCGCCGCGACCAGCTCGTGGTTGTCCCGGTAGTCGATCGCGACCTCGATGAGCGAGGGGCCCTGGATCGCGAGGGCCTTCTCAAGGGTCGGGACGAGCGCCCCGGCATCCACGACCCGGAAGGCTATGGCCCCCAGGGCCTCGCCGAGCTTCACGAAGTCGGTGTCGCCGAACTCCGCTCCGAAGGCCCGGCCGTAATCCCGCCTCTGCAGGCACTGGATCAGGTTGTAGCTCCCGTCCTTCCAGACGAGGTGCAGGGTGGGGAGCCGGAGCCGGACCGCCGTCTCCAACTCCATGCAGGTCATGAGGAAGGAGCCGTCGCCGGACACCGAGACGGCCCGGCGGCCGGGCCGCGCGTGGGCGCCGATGAAGCGGCGAAGGGCGGCCGCGGCGGCGGGGGCGCCCGCGCCGACTCCCAGCAGGACGGCCGGCGCCTTCGCGGCGTTCAGCAGGGCGGCGGCCCGCTCCAGGCGATCGGGAGGCGCCGCGCCAGGCCCCGCCGTATCGGCTGCGGGAATCGGCGCGGCGGAAACGGCCGCCTTGGCCACGTCCACCGGGACCGACAGGTGCACGGCCCCCGGTCTCGGCCGGGCGGCCACGCGGAAGGCGTTTGCGACGATCTCCGGCAGCCAGCCCGGCTCCTCCGCCTCCACGCTCCACTTGGTGACGGGCGCGAACAGGCCGACCGCATCCAGGTTCATGTGGCTCTGCTTGAAGCGGAGGGAGCGGGGGATCTGCCCGGTGATGACGACCAGCGGGTCGCGGTCCTCGGTGGCCGTCGCCACGCCGCAGACCGCGTTGATGAGCCCCGGGCCCGAGGTGGTCAGGACGACGCCGGGTGTGCCGGTGATCTGGCCCCAGGCCTGGGCCATGAACGCGGCGCCGGTCTCGTGGCGGCAGAGCACGAAGCGCGGCCCGCCGTCGGCCAGGACATCGAGGATGGGCAGAATGGCCCCGCCCGGGACGCCGAAGATGTAGGCGACGCCCCGCGCCTCCAGCGAGCGGACCAGCAACTCCGCGCCATTCTTCGCCGATGCGCTCCTGCTCATGCCGCCTGTCTTTCCGAAGGGGCCCGCCCGACGGACGGAGGGCCCCACCGTAGCAAAGGCCGGGGCGGGGCACAATAGGGCGGGGCCCGGAGCCGCGTCGGCGGCGGTCAGCGTCGTCTGGTGAGCACCACGGCGAGGATCCAGACGAGGCCCGCGGCGGAGGAGCGGTTGAAGATCGCGTAGCTCCCCGGCACCGGACCGGGCGGCGAATAGGCCGCGCCCAGTGCGATGAAGATCGAGCTCGCGACGGCGAAGATCAGCGGGGCGTGGCGGTGACGGCTCCAGCAGAAGAGCAGGAGGGGGATGACGTAGAGGGCCCCCACCGCGACGCCGAGGGGGACGGAGAGGTCGAAGAGGAAGACTCCCAGCGTCAGCAGAGCGCCGAGGGGGAGCAGGAGCGGTTGCGCCCAGTCCGGCGGACGGTACATGCGGGCTCCCGGCGAGACCTCCAGCCGCCATCGTAAAGTGAAACCCTTGTACCACCGATCACGGAAAAAGAAAAGCCGGTTTGGAGGCCGCCCCGGGGTGGACAGGCGGTCGGCCGATTGACTACACTGGGCGCGCATCGCGCCGGTCGGCCGGCGCGGCGCGCATCGCGTTCTCCCTTCGCGCGGCCTCCGAGGCGGCCCTGCGGATCATCCCGGAGCCCTTTCGCCCATGTCGTCCGCCGGCACCGCCCGGCGGGGCTCGCCCTGGCGGGCCCTCGCCCACAGGAATTTCGTCCTGTTCTTCACGGGCCACGGGATCTCCCTCTGCGGCACCTGGATGCAGTCCATGGCCCAGGCCTGGCTCGTGTACCGGCTCACGGGCTCGCCCTTCATGCTGGGGGTGGTCGAGTTCCTCTCCCGCGCGCCCATCCTGCTGTTCGGCGTCCTGGGCGGCGCGCTCGCCGACCGGTGGCCCCGGCACCGGATCATGGTCGCGGCGCAGGCGCTGCTCCTGCTCCAGGCGGTCGCGCTGGCGGCGCTGACCCTCTCCGGCGCGATCACGATCGGCTGGATCCTCGCGCTCAGCCTCCTGTTGGGCCTCATCAGCGTCGTCGAGGTCACGGTCCGGCAGACCTTCCTGACGGACCTCGTGCCGCGCGAGGACATCCCCTCCGCGATCGGGCTCAACTCCTCCCTGTTCAACCTGACGCGGATCGTCGGCCCGGCCCTGGCCGGCCTGCTGGTGGCGCGGGTGGGGGAGGGCTGGTGCTTCGCGATCAACGCGGCGAGCTTCGTCGTCGTGCTCGGCTGCCTGGCGGCCGTCCGGGTGACGCCGACGGCGCCTCACGAGGGGAACGGCACCCTGGGCCTGCTCGTGGAGGGGCTGGCCTACGCGCGGACCACGCCGCACGTCCGCACGCTGCTGGCCGTCACGGCCGTGCTCAGCGTCGCCGCCATGCCCTTCGCGACCCTGCTCCCCGTGTTTGCACGGACGATCCTCGATCAGGGGCCGGATGGGCTCGGCCTCCTGATGGCCGCGACGGGCTCGGGGGCGCTGGCCGCGGCGCTGCGTCTGGCGCGGCGGGGGACCATCGACGGCCTGGGCGAGGCCATCGCCCGCGCCGTGGCCCTGTTCGGCCTCGGGCTGCTGGGCCTGGCGTCGAGCCGAACCCTCTGGCTGTCCATGGCGGCGCTGGTCGTCGTCGGCTACGGGCTGGTGAGCAGCCTGGCCGCGACGAACACGCTGCTCCAGTCCCTGGCGCCGGAGCGGCTGCGCGGCCGCGTCGTGAGCTTTTACGCGACGGTCTCGCTGGGGCTCACGATCTTCGGCAGCCTCCTGGGCGGGCTCGGGGCCTCCTGGGTGGGCGCCCCGGCCACGGTGGCGGCGGGCGGCGCGATCCTGCTCGGCACGGCCTGGCGGCTCCGCCGCCGGCTGCCGGCTCTGGAGGCCCACGGCCAGGCTCCGCAGGTGTGGATGCCGGACCCCACGCTCCCTCGCTAGCCTCCTCGCCCTTGACGAGGCTGCGCCGGATTGCCTAGCCTAGCCTGATCCAGGCCGGGAGGAGGGGAGCGTGAACTTCTGCAGCCAGTGCGGCGCGCCGGTGACGCTGGCCGTGCCCGAGGGCGACACGCTGCCGCGGTTCGTCTGCGGCGCCTGCCGGACCATTCACTACCAGAATCCCAAGATCGTCGCCGGCTGCATCCCGGAATGGAACGGGCAGATCCTCCTCTGCCGCCGGGGCATCGAGCCGCGGACGGGCTTCTGGACCTTCCCCGCCGGCTTCATGGAAATGGGGGAGAGCACCGAGCAGGCCGCGGCGCGCGAAACGTTGGAGGAGGCGCGGGCGCGCGTCGAGATCACCGACCTCTACGCCGTGTTCACGCTGTCCCGCGTCAGCCAGGTCTACGTCGTCTTCCGCGGCCGACTGCCCGAGCCCGAGTATGGCGTGGGGCACGAGAGCCTGGAGGTCGGGCTCTTCGAGCCCGAGAAGATCCCCTGGGACCGGCTCGCCTTCCGGGTCATCCACGAAACCCTCGCCCGCTACGTGGACGACCGGCGGCGCGGGCGCTTCCCCGTCCACGTGGGCGTCGTGGACGGCTACATGCCGCCCGGCTGAACCAGGTCCTTCGTCACCTCGCCGACGGACCGGCAGCCGCAGAGCGCCATCGCCAGGTCGAGTTCCTCGCGCAGCAGCGCCAGCACGCGCGCGACGCCGCGCTCGCCGCCCGCCGCCAGGCCCCAGAGAACCGGACGGCCGACGAGGACCGCCTTGGCGCCCAGCGCGAGCGCCTTGACCACGTCCGTGCCCCGCCGGACACCGCCGTCCATCAGCACCTCGGCCCGCCCCTCCAGCGCCTCCGCGACCTCCGCGAGCACGGTGATCGTCGCGGGCGCGGTGTCGAGCTGCCGCCCGCCGTGATTGGAGACGATGACGCCGGCCGCCCCGCTCTCCGCCGCGCGCACCGCGTCGTCCGCGCGCAGCACGCCCTTGATCAACAGGGGCAGGGGGGTGAGCGAGCGCAGCCATTCCACGTCCCGCCAGGTCAGCGCCGGGTCCAGGAGCGAGGCGAAGTAGGCGGCGAGGCCGGACCCCTCCGCCCGTTCGGGCAGCCGGTCCAGGCCCGCCGCCTCGAGGTGCTTCACCGACAGCCCCGCGGGCAGGTGGAACCGATGGCGGACGTCCGCTTCGCGCCGGCCCAGCAACGGAGCGTCCACCGTGAGGACGAGCGCCCCGCAGCCGGCCGCCGCGGCCCGCTCGACCAACGCGCGGGTGGCGCCGCGGTCCCTGTAGATGTAGAGCTGAAACCAGAGGGGCCCCGGCGCGGCCCGGGCGACCTCCTCCACCGTGCAGGTCGAGAGCGTGCTGAGGACCATGGTCGTGCCGGCCGCGGCGGCGGCGCGGGCCGTGGCGACCTCGCCCAGGGGATGGGCCAGGCGATGGAAGGCCGTCGGGGCGACGAGGATCGGGCAGGAGAGGCGTCGGCCCAGGAGGGTGATCGACAGGTCGCGCCGGTTCACGTCCACGAGTACGCGGGGCTTGAGCGCGAGGCGGGCGAAGGCGGCCCGGTTCTCCCGGACTGTCACCTCGTCGCCGGCGCCGCCGGCGTAGTAGGCGAACACCGATGCGGGCAGCCGGGCCGCGGCGCGCGCCTCGAAGTCATCCAGGTTGATGAGGTCGTCGAGCTGATCGGACATGGGCCGCCCCGTCGCGGCGACTACGATGCCCGATCGCCCGGCGGATGTAAAGGACCGGAACGACGCCCGGTCTCACCCTGCCCAGGCCCGGTCAAAACCGCGAGGCCGTGAGCGTCAGGTCGGCCTTGGCCCAGGCCTTGCGGAAGCGCGCCTCGACGGTGGCGGCCTCCTCGGCCTTGCCCTGCGCGCGCAGGGCCTGCGCGAGGCCGAACAGCGCCCAGCCGTTCTCGCGGTTTCGTTGCAGGTCCTGGCGATAGGCCGCCTCCGCCTCGGCGGCCCGTCCCGCGTCGAGCAGCGCGGCGCCCAGCCAGTGCCGGACCGGGATCGGCCATTCCGGCGGCTCCATGTAGCGCAGCCCGTCCTCCAGCGTCACGGCCTCTCCGAGGAGCCGGAGCGCCTCGTCCGGTCGTCCGCCGCGCGCCGCGAGGTCGCCGGCCAGGATCCGATCCGCGATGGCGAGCAGCGTCGCCGCGCGGTTGACGGCCAGCATCCGGTCCTTGGGCATGGACGCGGCGATCGCGGCGAGCCGGCTCCGTTCCCGTTCGGCATCTTGGAGCTTGCCGCCGGCGGCCAGGGCAAGCCCGCGGGCGAAGCGCCAGATGCCCGTCGTCAGCGGCAGGGTCTCGGCTGGAGCCGGCTCTTCCAGAATCTGCGACCAGCGGCCCAGCCGGACGAGGCCGAACAGCGGCGCGGCGGTGAAGGCCTCCAGCCCCGGCTCCTTCGCCGCCGCGTCGAGCGAAACCTGCGCGGCGAGGTCGCGCGCCGCGCTCAAGGCCTCGGCGCTCCGTCCCTCCATGAGCCGAACGGCCCACAGGAAATGGATGTTGTGGGGATAGTACACCAGGGGGTAGAGGCCCGAAGGACGGCGGTGGGCGAGGTACTCCCGGTCGGCCGCGACGGCGTGGACGTTCCGCTCCGCTGCCCGGTCGTACAGCCCCAGCCGAAGATAAATGTGGGCGGGCATGTGGACCAGGTGGCCGGCGCCCGGCATGAGTGACGGCAGCCGCTCCGCGCACGGGAGGCCCCGCTCCGGCCGGTCCGAGGCCTCGACCGCGTGGATGTAATAGTGGCAGGCCCCCGGATGCTCCGGGTTCTTGCGCAGCGCCGTCTCCAGGGTCGCGACGATCTCCTCCGCCCGGCCCTTCGGCCGGCCGTCCTCCGTCCAGTAGTCCCAGGGCTGCAGGTCCATCAGCGCCTCGGCGTACAGCGTGAGCGCATCGGGGTCGTCGGGGAACCGCGCGGCGACGCCGCGCATCGCCTCCGCGTAGGCCCGGTCCAGTGCCGAGCGGTCCGCGTCCGGCGCGCGCGAGTACCGCTTCGCCAGCGCCTCGATGTAGGCCCGCTCCCGGTCGCCGACCTTGTCGACGAGGGCCGCCGCGCGCCGGGCGGCCTCGTCGGCGGGACGCACCGCCCCCCGGTCCATGGGGGCGTTGATGTTCGGCCCCAGCGCGTAGGCGATACCCCAGTACGCCATCGCGGCCTCGGGGTCGAGCCGGGCCGCCTCCTCGAAGGCGCGGATCGCTTCCTCGTGGTTGAAGGCATACACCAGGCGCAGGCCCTGGTCGAAGTACCGCTGGGCCTGCGGCGAGCGCGTGGTGATCGCGTGGTGGAGCGAGCCGAGGTTCTCGTAGAGCGGGGTCGGGGGGATGCCGGGCCTGGGCTCGTCGGCGGCTGCGGCACCGAGCAGGCGTGGGCCCAGGACGAGGACCAGCGCCACATAGCCTGACCGAATCGGGCGGATTGTCATGGCTCTACCTCCGAGGCTGCCGATCGCGGGCGCTACTGTACCACAGCCCCCCGCTCCCATCGAGCAGAGGCCTTGAAACGAGCGACCGTCCGGCGGGGATGGGATCAAGGGGATACTCGCCGGCGGGGAGGCCGGCGTGACGATCACGTTCTTCGATCTCCAGCGCAAGCGGCGGTTGTCGTGGAGTCTGGGTGCGACCCGCGCGCTCCGGGGGCGAATCACCCCCGCGGAGCGCTCTGTCGCCGTGCGGCAGGAGTCGGGCCAGGACGCCGGAGGCGCCCTTCGGCGTCGGTCACCGTGTCGCCCGACTGCGGGAGGGGTTGCGGTGGCGGTGGTGGCGGCGGGGCCCCGCGGGGGCCCCGCCGCGCCGGGGGTTAGAGGATCGCCGTCGGGTACGTCTGCGTGTCGCTGTTGTTGGCCGGGGTCGCGTCGCCCGTGCCCGGCGTCGCGAGCTGGCCGTTCACCGTCAAGGTCACCTCCGTCCGGATGGGGACGGTGTAATCGAAGGACAGGGTGACGGAGGCGCCGGGCGGGACACTCACGCTCTGGGCGGCGCTGTAATTGATCGTCCCGCTCAGCGTGACATGGACCGGCTCGGCGACGGTCCCGACGTTTGTGATGATGACCTGGATCTTGGCGACCGTGCCGACCTTGAGGGTCGGCTGACCCGGCGCGAACCGGGCGACGATGTCATGGACGGCCGGCGGGGCGGTGGTCGTGGTCGTGGTGGCCGCCGTGGTCGTCGTCGTGGCGGCGGTCGTCGTGGTGCTGGTGGTGGTCGTGGGGGCAGTCGTCGTCGTGGTGGCCGCCGTGGTGGTCGTCGTCGGCGCGGTCGTCGTGGTGGTCGTGGTCGTGGTGGTGCTCGGCGCCGTGGTCGTCGTCGTGGTGGTCGTGGGCGCGGTGGTGGTGGTCGTCGTGGTCGTCGTGGTCGGTGCGGTGGTCGTGGTCGTCGTCGTGCCGATCATGGCCAGGAAGCCATCGGCTCCGCCACCGAGGGCCGGTTGCACCACTGCCGCGGTCACCGGGAAATCGTTCGAGAAGGTCCGGCCCGCGACATAGACGTTGCCGCCCGGATGCACGGCCACCCCGAAGCCGACGTCCGTGCCGGAGCCGCCGAGGTAGGTGGAAAGGGTCAGGGCGGAGCCGCTGCCGTTGAGCGTGGCCACGAAGACGTCGCGATCGCCCAGGAGCACGGTCTGGACGGGCGAAACGAGCGGAAAATTCGTCGAGAAGGTTTCTCCCACGACCGAGGCGTTCCCACCCGAGTCCACGGCGATGCCGTGGGAGAAGTCGTGGTTATTGCCGCCCAGATAGGTGGAATACACCAGGGCGCTCCCCGTGGGGTCGAGCTTGGCGACGAAGGCATCGGCGCCGCTGCCCTGCGCGCCGGGGATCTGCCCGACGGTGGGGAAATCCGTGGACTGGGTCGTGCCGACTACGTAGGCATTGCCCGCCGCGTCGGCCTTGATGCCGTCGCCCGTGTCCACGTTGTCGCCGCCGAGGTAGGTCGAGTAGACGAAGGCCGTGCCGGCGCTGTTCAGCTTGGTCACGAAGGCGTCCAGCGAAGCGGCCTTGGCCGGCTGGAGGGCGTTGACGACGGGAAACGCGAGCGAGGTGGTGCGGCCCGTCACATAGGCGTTGTCGGACGGGTCCACGGCGATGCCGAACCCCTTCTCATCGGCCTCCCCGCCGAGGAAGGTGGAGTACACGAGGGTCGAGCCCGCGGGGTCCAGCTTCACGATCACCGCGTCGAAGGTGCCGCCGCCGAAGGCCGGCTGGACGGCGTTGGCGGTGGGGAACGCGGCCGAAAGGGTCGAGCCCGTGACGTAGGCATGGCCCGACCCGTCGATGGCGATGCTGGAGCGGTGTTCGTTGTCGTCCGCCCGGCCGATGAAGGTGGAATAGACCAGCGCGTTGCCCGCGGCGTTCAGCTTGGTGACGACGAAGTCCCAGGTGCCCGTCGGCGCCGTGCAGGAGATGGAATGGCAATTCTGAAACGCCCCGGGGGTCGTGGGGTAGTCGAAGGAGGAGCTCTGTCCCACGATGAAGGCATTGCCCGAGCCGTCCACCGCGATACCGTGCCCCTCGTCGTCGCTCGTTCCGCCGAAGAGGGTCGCGTAGACGATCGCCGTGCCGCTCGCGTTGACCTTCACGACCAGGACGTCCTCCGTGCTGTTGAAGGGGGTCAGGCGCGTCGGGCTGGGGAAGTCGCCGGAACGGCTGAACCCGGTGACGTAGGCGTTTTCGAAGGCGTCCACGGCGACGCCGAACAGGCTGTCCGCGTCGGAGCCGCCGAGGTAGGTGGAGTAGACGAGGACCGGGTCGATGATCAGGCGGCGGGCGTGGTCGTAGGCGCCCAGCCGGAAACGCACCTCTTTCCCGCCCTCGAGACGATAGTCGGCGGTCACGTCCTGCCGGAGGCCCCAGCGGTGCTGGTAGGCCTGAGGCCGAAGATACCGCAGCGTCTGTCCCGCCGTCTGCACGAGCAGGCTTCCGTCCGCGTCGAGGCTCACGGCCTCGGCTTCGGGAAACCGCAGCCGGATGTCGGAGGGATCGGCGCCCGGCGCCACGACGAAGTCGTACTCGATCCGGCCCTGACGGCCGTAGTAGGTGAGGTCGATCCCGGGATAGATCGCCCGGTACCGAACCTGGGCGAAGGTCGGGATGTCGGTCCGCCACCGTTTGGGGTCCCGTCCGACGAAGTAGTTGACCTTTCCGGGCAAGCTCTGCTCGCCGACCATCCGCACGGCCGGGCTGGCGCCGACGAACTCCATCGGGACCACGAGGTCGGCCGACCGGTCCGCCGACCTGCCCCGAGGGACGGTCAGTACCGCCTGCGAGGGCGTCAGAAAGAGGCGCAGGCCGTGGCTACGGGCCAGGAAGGTGACCCGGGCGTCCACCTGCCCGAAGTTGGGCTCGAACGAGAGCGGGAGCCGGTCGAGGAGGGCCTGGGCCGATAGGGGAATGGGCCGTGCGGCCGGAGTCACGGGCCCGGCGGACACCGCCAGTTGCGTGAAGATAACGGCGCCCCAGAACCAGAGCCATCTTGCACGCCGCACCGCCCTGCCCGTTCGTGCCGCTCCTGTGACCATGGTGAAGCTCCTTGCTTACGGCCCTCCGGGAAACCCCGTGGCCGCCCGGAACATGGATACCCGCCCGTCGTCATGGACGCATGGAGCGCATTCTAGAACGGCGTTCACAAACTGTATGTTCCCCTAATCCGAGCAGGTTGGAGCGTGGGAGGAATCGGGGGACCTCCCTTTCGGCCTGGCGTATCCACGCCCTGGGTTCCGAGGGAGCCCGGGACGCGGGGTTTGATGGGTGCCGAGGCTAAGTGGAGTGTCCCGTCAAGTCCTTTTGTCATTGCGGACAAGGCCACTGAGCGGCGGCGAGCCGGAATCCAGCGACGTTGCAAGATCCTGGATGCCGGCCCCGGATTGAACATGTCCGGGGTAACCTTCCGCCGGCATGACGAGGCCACGAACTTGTGGGACGCAACACTAGAGCGTCGTCGAAAAACTCTTCGTTTCGCTGTTGTTGGCGGGGGTGGCGTCCGCGACCCCGGGCGTCGTCAGCTCCCCGGTGGCGGTCAGGGTCACCTCGAGCCGGATGGGGACGGTGTAGTCGAAGAGCACGGTCAGGGACGCGCCGGGCGCCACCACCACGGTTTCCACGGCGTCGTAATTGATCGTTCCGGTCAGGTTGACGCGGACGCCCTCGGCGACGGTGCCGACGTTCGTGACCACGACCCGAACCTGGACGATGGTGGCCACGCGGAAGTCCGGCTGATCCGGAGCGAAGCGGACCATCACGTCGTGGACCACGCCGGGGCCCAGGGTCGTGGTGGTCGTGGTGGTCGTGGTCGGGCTGGTCGTGGTGGTCGTCGAAGCGGCCGTCGTGGTGGTCGTCGTCGAGGCCGCGGTGGTCGTGCTCGAGGTCGTCGGCGCGGTGGTCGTGGTGCTGGTGGTCGAAGTCGTGGTCGTCGTGCTGGCGAGGGTCGTTGAGGTGGTGCTGGTGGTCGAACCCGAGGTGGTCGTGGTGGTCGTCGAAGCGGCCGTCGTGCTGGTGGTCGTCGTTGATGCGGTGGTCGTCGTGCTGGTGGTGTTGCCGGGGTTGCCGAGCAGCGCGGCGAAGGCGTCGAACCCGCCCCGGCGGCCGCCCTGGAAGGCGCCGTCCGTCACCGGGAACCCATCCGAATTCGTCGTGCCGCCGACGATCGCCCGAGCGCCGGTCTGGTCCACCGCGATGGCGTAGCCGAGCTCCGTGCCGGACCCGCCGAGGTAGGTCGAGCCGGCCAGCTCGCTGCCCGTCGCGTTCAGCGTGGCCACGAAGACGTCGCGGTCCCCCTGGTGGACGGGTTGGACGGGACCCGCGACCGGGAAGTCATCCGAGAGGGTGGCGCCCGTGATCGAGGGGTTCCCGCTCCCGTCCACGGAGAGGCCGTAGGTGAAGTCGTGGTTGTGGCCGCCGATGTAGGTCGAGTAGAGGAGCGCCGACCCGGCGGCGTTGAGCTTGGCGACGAAGGCGTCGGAGCCCGTGCCCCGGAGCCCGGGGATCTGACCGGCCGTCGGGAAGTCCTCGGACTGGGTCGTGCCGCCCACGATGGTTCCGCCGTCGGCTTCCGCGTGGATGCCGTCGCCCGAGTCGAAGAAGTTGCCGCCGAGGTAGGTGGCGTAGACGAGCGAGGCGCCGGACGGGGCGACCTTGGCGACGAAGCCGTCGGCATGGCCGCCGCCGTAGGCGGCCTGGAGCGGTTGGACGACGGGGAAGGCCCGGGAGAGCGTGTAGCCCGTCACGTGCACGTGGCCCGTCGGGTCCACCGCGACGCCGCGGCCCGCGTCGTCGTCTTCCCCGCCCAGGAAGCTCGAAAACGCGAGCGCGGTGGCCGTCGCGTTCAGCTTGGCGACGAAGGCGTCGAAGCGCCCGCCGCCCATGGCCGGCTGGAAGGCGTTCACGATCGGGAAGTCGGCGGACTCCGTGGCGCCCGTCAGGTAGGCGTTGCCGTCCCGGTCGATCGCGATCCCCGCGCGGCTGAAGTCCTCGCCAGCGCCGCCGAGGAAGGTCGAATAGACGAGCGCAGTACCCTCGGCCGAGAGCTTGGAGACGACGATGTCGAAGGCCCCGCGCGAGGTTCCGAGGCAGGCGGCACCGGAGTGACAGGGCTGCACGACGCCCGGCGTGACCGGATAGTCGTGCGAGGCGCTGACGCCGACGACGTAGGCCCGACCGGTTCCGTCCACGGCGATGCCGTGGCCCTCGTCGAAGCTGTCGCCGCCGATGATCGTGGAGTACACCAGCGTCCGGCCGTCCGGCGCCAGCTTGGTCACGAAGAGATCGCGGACGTTGAAGGTGGTGATCGGGCTCGTGAGGGGGAAGTCGGCGGACTCCGTGGCGCCGGTGAGGTAGGCGTGGCCTGCGGCGTCCAGCGCCGCTCCGAAGATCGCGTCGGCCTGCGCCCCTCCCAGGAAGGTCGAGTAGCCGAGGGTGGGATCGATCACGAGCGGCAGCGAGCGGTCATAGTCGTCGAGGGTGAAGGCGATGTCCGTGGCGCCGACGAGCCGGTATCCGCCGCCGACGTGGCGCCTCGCTCCCCCCTCGTCCTGATAGACCCTGGGCGGGGGCATGTGCAGAACCCCCGCCGGCGTTTCCAGGCGCAGGGCTCCGGCGCCGTCGAGCGCCAGGGACGTCGCCCCGCTGAATCGCAACCGGATGGCGGAGGGGTTGGCGCCGGGGGCGACGACGAAGTCATATTCGAGCCGTCCGCCGTCCCCGTAGTACACCAGGTCGATGCCCCGGTAGACCCGGCGGTAGACAACCGCCCCGAAAGTCGGGACGTCCGTCACCCAGCGGGAAGGATCGGTGCCCCTGAGGTAGTTGACCCGCCCGGGGAGAGGATCGCGCCCCTCGCCCGTCGCGTCCGGCGCGGCGCCGACGAGCTGCATGCGGAGGACCCGGTCGGTCGCCGGGCGGACGACGGGCGGGGTCAGGGCCAGCGGCGCCGGCTCGCCGACGGTTTCGCCGGTTCGGCGGACCACTACGGCTTCCGTGCTCGTCAGGAAGAGGCGATAACCCGGGCCGCGAGCCATGAATTCCACGCGGCGGTCCACCTGCCCCCGGTTGGGCTCGAACGACAGAGAAAGCCGGCCGGAGAGGTTCTGGGCGGTCATGGACGGAGGCCGAGGCGCGGAGGAGGGACGGTCGCCGCCGAGGCCGACGAGGGCCAAGCCGAGCAGGAGGAGCGAGAGGGCCCGGGGGCCTCGTCGTGAACCGGCTGGGTTGCTGGCGGACAAGGGCACGTCTCCCCCGTGTCGGACCCGGCCCGGACCGGGGCCACCGGGGAAAACTGTACGGTCCTTTCCCGTCCGCTCCTATTCGTGAATGGGAGCCAGGCGCAAAGGGGGGCGCCGGCCCGTCAGGGCCGGTCGAGGAGGGTCCAGCGGGAGAAGGTGGCGGCCTGGCCGCAGCGGGCGCCGGTGTCCTCCACCAGGTTCCAGACGATCGCGTCCTCGACCAGGAACCGGCGGCCGCTCTTGGAGATCCGAACGCCGCGATAGTCGTCGAGGTAGCCCCGCGCCGCGGCCCGCTCCAGCATGCGCTGGCGCTCGGCCCGGTTCACCGGCTCGGCGGTCAAGCGGGAGGGGGTGCGGGTCAACTCCTCCCAGGTCGTCTCCCAGAGGTCCAGCGCGGCGCGGTTCCCGTAGTTGAGGATCGGGTCCTCTTCCGTGCCGTGCGAGATCACGACGAAGGGGGCGAAGAACAGCGCCCTGGCCTGGTCTTCCACCGTGCCGGTCCGCTCGATCAGGTCCCGTCCGAGCCAACGGCGGAAGCTGTCCAGCAGCAGGCGGCTCCAGACAACGACGGTGGGGTCGGCCCAGCGGTCCGGCGCGCTCATGCGCGGGCTCCGTGGCGCTCGGCGGCGAGGGCACGGGCCGCGCCGCGGCCCGCGAGGAACCCCGTCGCCCAGGCCCACTGGAAGTTGAAGCCCCCGATCCGGCCGTCGCAGTCGAGGAGTTCGCCGACCAGATGCAGGCCCGGGACGAGGCGCGACGCCATCGTGCGGAAGTCGATCTCCTCGAGCGGCACGCCGCCGGCGGTCACCTCGGCGAAGTTCCACCCGCGGTCGCGGAGGACCGGCAGCGGCAGGGCCGTGAGGGCACGCACGAGGGCGCGGCGCCCCTCGCGGGTCAGCCGGCCGGCCGCGAGCGAAGGGTCGAGCCCGCACCGGCGACAGAGGGCCGCCGCCAACCGGTCGGGCAGCCGTCGCGCGAGCAGCTTCGCCAGTCCCAGGCGGGGCCTCGCGGCCGCCTGCTCGATGAGCAGCCGGTCGGCGTCGTCCGGGTTGGTCCCCGGCAGGAAGTTCAGCCGCACCTCGACGGCCTGTCCTTCGGCGCGCGCGGTGGTCCAGGCGCGGCTTGCGTCCATCACGACCGGTCCGCTCACGCCGAAGTGGGTCCAGAGGAGACTCCCGGTCCGGCGGTCCGCGATCCGGCCTTCGACGAGGGTCGTGAGCTCGGCCTCCTGCGCAAGGCCCGACAGCTCGGCATGGAAGAAGCTCGGATCCAGGACGAGGGGGACCAGGGCCGGGCGGGTGGTCGTGACGCGGTGGCCGAGCGCCCGGACCAGTTCCCAGCCGGCGCCGTCGCTCCCGGAGCGGGGCAGCGACCGGCCGCCGGTCGCGAGGATGAGGCGCGTCGCCGCCAGCGCGCCCTGTTCGTGGCGAAGCAGGAAGCCGTCGCCCTCCCGGGCGACGGCGGTCACGCGGCGGCGTGTCAGGATCGGGACGCCCAGCTCGCGGCAGCGGCGCAGCAGGGCGTCCAGCACGGTCCGCGCCCGGTCCGTCACGGGGAAGAGCTTGCCGGTCTCCTCCCGCTTGAGCGCTACGCCCAGCGAGGCGAACCAACGAACGGTCGCCCGCTCGTCGAAGGCGGCCAGGACGTGGTGGACGACGGTGCGCGTGCCGTGAAAGTCCTCGGCGCGCACCGCCTCGTTCGTCACGTTGCAGCGCCCGCCGCCCGAGACGAGGATCTTCGCGCCGAGGCTCGCCGCCCCGTCGAGCAGGAGGATGCACGGCGGCGCCGGCCCGTCGAGCGAAGCCTCGGCGGCGAAGATGGCCGCGGCCAGCCCGGCCGCGCCCGCCCCGACGATCGCGATGTCGGCGCGCTCGGTCACCGGATGGTCCCTCGGCAGGGGGAGGCATGGGGGGAAGGCGCGGCGGCGGGGCGGGCGGTCCGGCGGCTCACGGCTTCTGCACGAGGATGCTGGCGTAGGCGGATTCGCCGTCGTCCACCGTCTGATAGAGGACGACCTTCAGCCCCTCGAGGAGCGCCGGCAATTCGTCCTCCTGGAGGAGGTACTCGGCCTTCATCTTCGGGTTGTACTTCTGGTGCCGCAGCGTATAGGTCTCGACCAGGGCCATCCCGCCGGGCTTGAGCGCTTCCTTGATCTGCGGGAAGAGGCTGCGCTGCAGATAATAGGTGCAGAGGATGACGTCGTAGGCGTTCGGCTCCAGCCGATGGGTCTCCAAGTCCACGACCCTGGTCTCGATCGTGACGCCCCGCTCCTCGGCGAGCTTCCGGGCCTTGCGCAACCCCTTCTCGGAGATGTCGAGCCCGAGCACCTGGAAACCCTGCGCGGCGAGGAACACCCCGTTGCGCCCCTCGCCCATCGCGATGTCGAGGGCCCGTCCCTTGGGCAGCAGGTGGACGTGCTCCTTGAGGAACCGGATCGGCTCCTTGCCGAAGAGGTAGTCGCCGGTGTCGTACTTGGAGTCCCACCGTTCCTGGTCCTTGGGTTTGGCATGGACCGGCCCGGCGGGCAGCAGGCAGGCCGCGAGCACCAGCGGGAGGGCTCTGGTCATGAGGGGACGCGCGCGCACGGCGGCCATTCTAACCCAGCGGCGCCGGGGGAGACCAGGGGCGGGGGCTCGTCCGCTCTTGTGTTTCGCCGCGGGGATTGACTACAATGGGCGCCTCTGCGGTCGGGACGTGAGGGCGATCGTGAAGGGACTCCGCTTCGAGCGAATCGGGAAGGATCGCTACTACAACGCCGTCCTGCACATCGGCAGCACCTATGTTCCGGTCAGCGACGAGACCCTCGACGAGCTCAAGGCCCACAGCCTGCTGCCGGCCCAGCGCTTCCTCGACCTGCTGGTCGAGAAGGTCGGCTACTCGAGCTTCCTCAAGGAGCAGATCCGGGAGGAGCTCAAGAAGGCCGGCGACCCCCTCACCCAGGTCACGGTCCTGCAGGGTTCCATCCGAGAATTGTAATACCCGTCACGAATCCCAGGTCCCGCCTTCCTTGTGCAACTGGTTGATGATCTGGTTCTTGCGCTCCGGGTCCTTCTCGTACTTGAGGGCCTGGACGTAGTTCTCCATCGCCGCCTGCTCCTTCCCGCGGGCCAGGTAGACGCGGGCGATGCCGACGTACGCGCGCGCGTGCTGCGGGTCGGCCTTCAGCGCGCGGTTGAACAGCTCCATCGCCTTGTCGGGGCGCCGCCGCTCCAGCTCCGAGAACCCCAGCGCCGTCAGGGCGGGCGGGCAGTCTGGCCGGATCGCCAGCGCCGCCTCGTAGGCCTTCAGTTCCAAGTCCCGCCGCCCCTTCGTTTCGTAGAGGCCCGCCAGCGCCAGGTGCACCTCGACGTCCCGGGGGTTGAGCCGCAGCGCCTCCTTGTACTCGGCCAGCGCCGCCTCGATCTTGCCCTGCTCCGCCAGGGCACAGGCGAGGTTGCTGTGTGCGACGGGGTCGTTCGGGTTCAGCTTGAGCACCTCGCGGTACTGCGGGATGGCCATTTCCAGACGTCCCTGCTCCTGGTAGGCCACGCCCAGATTGGTCCGCGCCGCCGTATAGGCCGGGTTCAGCTTCACGGCCTCGCGGTACTCCTTGATGGCCAGGTCCAGCCGGTCGGCCCGCTCGTGGATCTGCGCCAGGAAATAGTGAGGATAGGGCGACAGCGGGTCCAGCCGGATCGCCTCCTTGTATCGCTCGACCGACTGCTCGGACCGGCCGGCCTGGGCCAGGAAGAGGCCGGCGACGAGCTGGAGGTGCGCGCAGGCGGGGGCGGCGGCGACCATGGCCTCGACCCAGGCCTGCACCCGCTCGATGTCCGCCGTCTCCTGGAGCGCCCGCGCGTGGGTGGCCCAGGCCTCGCGGTACTCGGCGCGGATGAGGTGGACGACGTTCATCGCGAAGTGGGGCCGGGGGTCCGGCTGCCCGCCCCGGTCCGCCTCCCCCGCCCAGGCCGTGGCCTGCTCGAAGGCCGTGGCCCAGTCGCCGCGCGCGAAGGCGTCCTGGATCGCATCAGCGTAGCGGTCGGTCATGGACGGCGATCCTCATCGGGCGATTTGTGGTGGAGTCGGCGCGGAGCAGTGAGGCGGACGGGAATCAGTGTTTCGCCTTGTGCTTGCCGCCCTGGTGCGCCGGCGCGGGATCGGGCACGTCGACCCCGACGAAATGCCGGTAGACCAGCTCGCCCCCGTACCAGCCCTGCAGGCCCAGCACTCCCGAGGCGATGAGGTTCACGATCAGCGGCAGCCCGGCCGAGCCGCCGGCCGGGAGGTCCCCGCCGTTGCGGAGCCCGAGGTTCAGGGCCTGGACGATCAGGAGCCCGACCCCGAAGATCAGGTGCGAGGAGGCGGCGCGGCGCGCCTCCCGCTGCTCCTTCATGACGGCCAGGAAATCCGGGACGCCCGTCGCCGCGGCGGCGACATGGCCGACCAGCCCGAACAGGATCGCCCAGAAGGCCGCCCGAAACCAGAAGGGCTCCCTGAGGAGCGCAAACAACAGGTCGCAGACCAGCGAGCTCGTGTAGAGCCCGATGGGGAAGCCCACCAGCATGGCATGGATCGGATGGCCGGCGACCTGCAGGCGGCTCTTCATCGACATCCCTCCCGGGACGGAGCCGATCGCGGGCCGTAGTATAGCACCGGCGTGGAGCAGGAGGACAAGAGGAAATGAGCCGGCGCGGCCGTCCCGCTATATCGGCCTGGCGCAGGCGAACGATCCGACGAGCAGGAGGGACTCGGTTTCGATGACCTTGACGTTGGCCGTCACGTACCGATGGGAGGGAGAGTTGACGGCCATCTCCACCCGACCCAGGACGATGTGCGTCGCGCCGACCGCCTTGCCGAACCTGGCGGCCGTGTTCAGATCGACCACGCCGGTCTGGGAATAGACGATCTCCTGCTCGGCGTGGGGGAGCGCCTCCCGGTTGACCACCTTGACCCCGCGGTTTAGCAGGTCCCGCTCCGCCTCATCCCGCAGGTGCCGGGTCATCTGGGCGAACACATCCCGCAACTGCCTGCGTGTTTCCGGTGGGGCGCCGGGGTTGATGTTGGCGGTGGCATGGAAGTCGGGCACGACCACGCGCGCCGTGGGCGGAAGCTTGGCGGCGAACTCCTGCCATCGCCGGTCCGACTCCTGGCAGCGTTTCTCGTCTTCGGAGAGGAAGCCGGCGCAGGCCGTCAGTAGGAGCAGGACGGCGGCGCCGGCGGACAAGGGCCCGAGGGGTTTCCTGGGCATGGCCACCTCCTCACAGCGCAGGGGGCGCCGGCCTGGCTCGGCGCCAGCGCGCCGTCCGTCGGGCCAATGCGCGGGGACATGATAGGAACTCTCGTACGGAAGATCAAGTAAAGAGAAACGAAGGGGGGCGGGCGTGGCATCCGGCGCCGAGGGCCCTACCGCGTCAACGTGTCCTCCACGTCCGGCGGCGTGGCCTGGATGCGGTCGGCGAGGAAGGGGTAGCGGCGGGCGAGCTGCTGTTTCATCTCCCAGGCCACGCCCCGGTAGGACCAGTGGCCCTTCACGCCGGAGCGGAGCCTGGAGATGTAGTCCACCTCGGCATAGTCCATCTTGAACAGGCAGCGGACGCGGAAGCCGAAGGGGATCGCGTAGAGCGCCGCCTCCTGGCTCGCGCCGCGCAGCCGCTCGATGTCCGCCCGCACCGCGTCCATCGCCATCCGGTAGTCCTGGTCCAGGCCCGCCGCGACGAGCACCGGCGGGACCTCGTAGCCGTGCCGCGTCGTGAAGGTCTGCTGCACCTGCTGGCAGCGCCGGTGCCGGTGCAGGTCCCGCCAGCCGCCGATGTCCATGAGGATGTCGAAGACGAAGGCGTAGCCGGAGCGGAACTCCTTGATCAGCTCGTCGTAGGGCCCGCGCCGCCGCAGCGCCACCTCGACAGTCTCGCGCTTCTGTTTCTCCGTCCAATCCCGCACCAGCGCGAGGATCGCTCGGTAGGGGGCGTGGGAAACCCGATAGAGCAGGGTGGCGACCAACTCGTCCATCGGGTCGTGGGGCTCGATGAGGTCCACGCCGCCGGACGCGCTCGCCGCCGTCCAGGCCTCCGGCCGGTCGAGTCCCGCGGCCGTGAGGACCTCCCGCGCGTGGCGGGCCAGGTCGGTATAGACCTCGGCCAGGTAGGCGCTGGGCGCGGCATGGCGGGCGAGCGTCGGGGCCAGCGGCTCGGCGGGCCCGGCCGACTGGCCGGAGAGCTCGGCCCAGAGGTTCACCGGCGGGCGCCGGCAGGCCTCCTTGAGGTCCTCCGCGATGTCCTTCAGCTCGGGAAGCGACGAGGAGAGCAGGCGGGTGATCTGCTTCTCCAACGTCCGGATGCTGACCACCTGGCCCACGTTCGTCCGTGCCGCGAGCGGGAGCAGGTAGCGCGTGACGTCGAAGGCGCGGGCGGCGATCGTCCGCTCGTAGTCGCCCGGCTTCATCCCCTCGGGTCTCGGGTGGCGCGCCGTGAAAAATGTGGTGAGCGGCCCGTGGAGCAGCCCGTAGATGGAAAAGAGGCTGCGCAGGATGCCCTGGTATGCGCCCTCGGTCTCCGTGCCGCGGATCGAGGCGGGCGTCACGCAGCCGGAGGGGCTGTAGCTCTGGTAGCGGCTGGACTTGGCCTGGCCGTCCCAGAGCGGCTCGTCCTCCAGCCGGATCGCCGCCAGCTCCGAGACCTGCTCGAAGCAGACGATGACGTGCCCGAGGTCGGCGATCGAGGCGTGGCCGTACGCGAAGTAGAACTGCTCCCAGAACTTCTCCGACGAGTGGGCGTGGACCCACCGGAGGCTGTCCTCGATCGTGTCCGGCGACCGGCTGTAGCGCGCGAGCGCGTAGGCCGACTTCTCCGGCGGCAGGGGGGCGAGGGCGACGACGCGGCGGGCGGGACCGTCAGACGACATGGGGCGGCCGCCTCCTTATAAGACGTCGCCGAAGAGCACGTAGGCCGCCGCGAGCGCGAGCGCCGTGTTGGCCGCCGTCGCCAGGCAATAGACCGCGACCGGCCGCCAGCCGACCGACAAGAACTCGTCGAAGGCCAGCTCCAACCCGATGCAGACGAAGGCGGCGGCGAGGAACCAGTTGCGCAGGGGGACGATCGTCGCCTTGACCTGCTCCGGCGAGAGGAGGCCCGCCGTCGTGATCAGGGAGGCGACGAGGAACCCCAGCACGAACTTCGGAAACCGCGTCCAGATATCCCGCGGGCTCGGCCGCCGGTCCGGCCTGCGCTCGACGACCACCACCCAGTAGAGGGCCAGGAAGAACGCGGCGAAGCCGATGAGCGCGTTCTGGGAGACCTTCACCACCGAGGCGACCTTCATGGCCGCCTCGCTGTGGATCGCCCCGGCGCCGACGACGGCGGCGGTCGTGTCGATGTTGCCGCCGATCCAGGCCCCGGCCACGTCCGCCGAGAGGCCCATCGCCTTCGCCGCGTAGGGCTGGATCAGCATCAGCGGCAGCGCGAAGACGATGACCAGCGTGGCCACGTAGGTCAGGTGCTCCTTCTTGGCCAGCACCGCGCCCGCCGCGGCGATCGCCGCCGACACGCCGCAGATGGACACGGAGGCCGCCATCAGCGCGCGGAGCTTGTCGTCCAGCCGGAACCAGCCGGCCAGGTGCCAGGTCAGGAAGAAGATCGCCGTGACGACGACGACCGCCTGGACCATGCCCTTCGCGCCGATCGTCAGGATGTCGAGGAAGTTGATCGTCGCGCCCATGAGGACGAGGCCGGTCTTGAGGAAGAACTCGGTGCGGAAGGCCGCGCTCAGCCGCTCCCGGACGCCGGCGGCCCTCACGGCCAGGTTCGCGGCGAGGCCCAATCCGACCGCCCAGAGCGGATACTCCAGGATCTCGTGGCCGAGCCATGTCTTGCCGATGGCCGTCAGCCGGTTGGCCAGCAGGGCCAGCGCGACGACGAGGAGAACGGACAGGAGGACGCCCGGGCGGTCGGCGGTCTGTCCGGCGGGCGCGTTCACCACGGAACCCGGGTGACGAGCCCCGCCGCCGCCAGGACCACCAGGCTCAACCCGACCACCACGGCCAGCCAGTCCTCGTTCATCGAGGCCGCACTATACCCCCGCGCCGCGCGCGTGACAAGCCGGCCGGCGGCGCTGGCTTTCCGGCGCGGCGCCGCTGTAGAATCCCGCCTTCCGTCCTTCCGGAGAACGCCTGGAGCACGCGCCGATGAACCATTGGGTCAGCGTCTGGTTTCAGTGGGTGAACGACTGGGGCTATCCCGGCATCGTCTTCCTGATGGCGCTGGAGAGCTCGATCTTTCCGATTCCCAGCGAGATCGTGATCCCGCCCGCCGCCTACTGGGCCACGCAGGGGCGGTACAGCCTCTGGGGAGTGGTGCTGGCGGGGACGGTCGGCAGCTATCTCGGCGCCGCCGCGACCTACTGGGCCGCCCGCTGGCTGGGCCGCCCGCTGCTGATCCGCTACGGGAAGTACGTCTTCTGCCCGGAGGACAAGCTGCTGCGCGCGGAGCGCTGGCTCGCGCGCTACGAGGCGGGCGGGGTCTTCTTCGCCAGGCTCGTGCCGGTCGTGCGGCACTTGATCGGCATTCCCGCCGGGTTGGTCCGCATGCCCTTCGGGACCTACAGCCTGATGACTATCCTGGGAGCGGGGCTCTGGTGCGCCGTGCTCGCCTGGTTCGGCGGGGACCTGCTCGGCAGCCAGCCGGACCTCATCCAGAACCCCCAGGGTCTGGTCCAGGCGATGAAGTCGCGGTCCTACCTCGTCGGCGGCTTCGCCCTCCTGCTCTGCGTCCTCTACGTCCTCGTCATGCGGCTCACGGCCAAGCCGGCCGCCGCGCGCTCCTGACCGCGTTGGCCGAGGGCTCCGGCGGAACCGGCGGGCTCACCGCCGGGCCGGCGCGCCAGTCGCCGGCGGACGCGCCGCAGGCTGCGCTTGCCTTTTCACAGGCACGGGACTAGGATACCGCCCGCTCCGTCACTTCCTCTGCAGATGCGCGCCCCGGCGGCGCGGCGGGTGAGCGCCGGGAGCGGGACGTCGACGATGACGCAAAGGAGGCGCCGATGCGACTGGGTGGGCTGGTGGGGCTCGTGCTGCTGCTCGACGTGATGGCCGGGTGCCAGTGGTACCAGGATTACCGCAACACGCGGGGAGAGGCCGACATCAAGGAGGAGAAGGCCGAGCTGCTCAAGGCGCAGCGGAAGTGCCTCGAGAAGTACGAAGCCGACCCGGCGGCGCAGAAGGATCGCTGCGCCGCGTACACCAGGGCCATTCAGGAAGCCGAGCGATCGGCGCCGACCGGGAAACAGTAGGACCGCGCGGGATTCGGCCGACCCGGAACGGCTCCGCGAGGTGGCCGGCCGCTGCTACCCGGGAGCCCTCCCCCCCCTCACCGACGAGTCACTCCGAGTGATGCCGCCGGGACGCTTGGCAGCGTCAGGCTCCGCCAGAGATACCAGCACGCCACGGTCTCGTAGGGATGCCAGGCGCGGCCGATCTGGCGCATGCGGGCCGGCGCGGGCAGCGTCCGCAGCCCGTACCAGCGCCGCATCGCCTTTCTGATCCCCAGGTCGTCCACCGGGAAGACGTCCGGCCGGTTGAGCGAGAAGATCAGGAACATCTGCGCCGTCCAGCGGCCGATGCCGTGGACCGAGACCAGCGAGGCGATGATCGCCTCGTTGGATTGCCGGCCCAGGCGCCTCGGCCGGATGCGCCCGTCGCAAAAGGCCGAGGCCAGGTCCTTCAGGTAGGCGACCTTCTGCCGCGAGAGGCCGGCGGCGCGCAGCCGGGCCACCGGCGTGGCCGCGACCGCCGCCGGGGTGGGGCGGCGCCTCGGATAGAGCGCGGCGAACCGGTCGAAGATCGCCGCCGCCACGGCGGCGGAGAGCTGCTGGGAGATGATCGAGTCGCAGAGCGTGGCGAAGTGGTCCCGGCGCGGCGCGAGGGTGCAGGGGCCGACTCGGGCGATCAGCCCGCGCAGGACCGGGTCCACGCGGGCGAGGTGGCGGGCAGCGGCACGAACGTTGGGCCGGGCACCGGGCCGACACGTGGGATCGAGGAGGGCCATCAGGGCAGGCGATCGAGGTCGCTGAGGTCCTGGTGGCGGCCCGCCGCGCGTTTGTTGATCGTGAGGGGCTCCAGGCCGATGCAGTCCACCCGCAGTCCGTCGACCTCGCTCCTCCGGCGAGAGGGGTAGCAGTCCTGGAAGACGACGCCAGAAATGAAGGTCGGCAGCTCAATCCGGATGGGCGGGACGCCCATCCGGATGATGCGGTCCTTTTCGAGGAACAGGTCACAGGACAGCCCGGGCGGGTTGAAGCCGAATTCGACGAGGACGCGCTCCAGCTTCCGGGCGTTCTCGGGCGTCGCGGCGATCCAGATGTCGAGGCCGTCGGGTACTGTCGGGAATCCGTGCAGCCCGACGGCATACCCGCCGCCGACGAGGTACTCACCCCCGTTCGCGTTGGGCAACCGTAAGAACTCTTTGAGGTCCGGCGGTAGCTGGATCGTAGCCATAGAGAATCCGGCGCATCACCTCGATGGCCGTCAGGCGATCTTGCGGGGAGCGGGACAGCCAGGAGGCTGTTTCGTGGGAAGGCTCAGGCGTCCGATGGAGAAGGCGGCACGGTCCAGCCGGAAGGGATCGACCGATGGCCTGGCGGCACAGTATACCCCAACGGCTGAAGCCAGGCCGGCCGACATCCAGGGACTCCGGGCGTCAGACGCGGGAATGCGTCCCGTCGCAGAAGGGCGGCTTCTTCGTGTGCTTGCAGCCGCAGAAGGCGACCCGCTTGCGTTCCCGGAACTCGACCTCCACCGGCGCGAACTCCGTGCCGGTGTGGGACCCGTCGCAGAAGGGCTGCGTCTTCGCCCGCCCGCACCGGCACCACCAATACGTGCCCGGCTCCACCTCCATCACATAGGGCATGCGCTGCGCGATCACCACCTCGTCGGCCATCTGCCTCTCCTCCTCAACGATTGTCCGCGGGCAAACGGCGCCCATTGTACCCGAACGCCGGACGAGAACTGAAGCCGCTTCAGCGGCAGCGGCGCGGCGGGCCGTGGTCGCCGACCGGCGTGAGCCAGAGATAGTCCGCGACGCCGTCGCGCAGGAGCGTCGCGATCTCCTCCGTCCGGTCCGGCGTGAGCGCCGTGAGGTAGACGGTGACCTGCCGAACCGCGCCGGCGCGCCGGCGCCGCACGCGGTGGGGCACCGGCAAGCCCCGCTGGACGTGGCCGCCGCCCGTGTAGCTCACGATGGGACCCGAGCCCGGCGCCGCCCGCTCCAGCGCGGCGGCGATGGTCTTCGCCATCCCCTCGTCCCGAAGGAGGGAGGCTTCGTAGAGCCGCTGGTAGGCCTCCTCCGGGAGACCCTCGTGGCAGCGGCGGATCTGGTCGAAGATGACCCGACGGTACTCGGGGTCCTCGACCGGCGCCTCGGCCTCCAGCCCCCACCGCGCCAGCTCCGGGTCGGTCCCGGCCTGGGCGAGGCCCCGCTTGGCGACGAGCCGGACG
Organism: Candidatus Nitrospira neuquenensis; assembly: GCF_979578155.1. NCBI lineage: Bacteria > Pseudomonadati > Nitrospirota > Nitrospiria > Nitrospirales > Nitrospiraceae > Nitrospira > Candidatus Nitrospira neuquenensis. The sequence continues at coordinate 100,238 of NZ_CEFZDU010000035.1, forward strand.
ACCGCACGCGGGGGATTGAGCGCCAGCACCGGCGCGCCGGTGTCCCGCGCGAACGCGACGAGGGGCTCGTAGTCCTCGAAGGCGCCGCCCCAGTTCTGCTCCCAGCGGGACTCCTCCAGGAAACGCTCGCGCGGCATCGCGCGGTCGGTGAGATAGCGGTCCAGCCCCGCCTGGCCGTCCCAGCCGAACATCTCCAGCGCGAGCACGGGCTTCCGCGATCCGGCCGCCAGCGCGCGCAACAGGGTGAGCGCCGCCGCGATATGGTGGCGGTTGCGGTGCTCCTCGCCCAGGTAGATCACGTCCTGGGCGGCGAGCCCCGCGAGCCAGGCCTCGAAGGACACCGGCTTGCCGGTCCGTCCATCCAGGACCTGCCCGGTCCGGTAGATCTCCGCGGGCGGGGCCGCGACCTCCGACGGGGGCGAGCCGAAGGCGAAATCCCCGGCAAGCGTGAGCAGGGTCGCCGCCAGGAACACCGGCCTGGCCAAACCCGGCCGACCTTGACGCCCACCGGGGGCGGGACTATTCTCGCGCGACATGACGCGGCCCATCTTCTCGTCGTGCATGCGACCATCGTACACGTGTGCCGCCCGTAGGTCACCTGGGCACTTCCTCCGCCCATGAGCATGGACCACCAGCTCCTCGCCGACTTCCGCCGGCGTCTCGGCCGGGCCAAGGAGGCCGATGCCGGCGCCTGGGAAGCCTCCAGCCGCCTGCTCGCCCGCGCCGCCGCGCCCGAGACGCTCGCCCGACTGGCCGCAGCGATCCGTGGTTCCGCGGAGCCGACGCCGCTCCGCGAGGCGCTGCTCGAAGCCCTGCGAGACGGCAAGGCCCGGTCGGTCCAGGACCTGTCGAGCGAGGCGCTCAAGCCCCTCACGGGTTTGCCCGCGACCAAGGCGGTGCGCGCGCTCTGCCTCTATTTCGGGTTGTTGAAGCTGGAGGAGCCTGACGCCGACGCGGGCCTGTCGTCCGCCCGCGTCGAGGCGCTCCTCCGGCGCTCGCGCAACCCCTTCGACCTTCTCGTGGAGGCGGAGGACCCGTCGCTGCTCGACCTCGGAGCCGGCGACCTCTCCTTCGCCGAGGAACTGGCCCGGCAGGTGGTCCCGCGGCTGGCGGCCCGGTCGAAAACGTTGACGCTCCACTGCGTGGACCGGCTCAAGCCCGGCTCGGCGCTCGGCGGCCGGCTCCATGCGGACCGCGAGCGCCTCGATCGCCTCCGGGGCCGACCGGGGCTCGCCTTCCGCTTCTGGGGCGACCAGGACATGTTCGAGCTGGACGGGGTGAAGGGCCTGAAGCCGCGGTACACGATCGCCGCCTGCTACGCCCCGCCGACGCCGACCTGCGCGCTGGAACCGACGCGGCTGTCCCCGGGGCTGGTCGCCGAGCACCTTCGCCGGACCAAGGGCGAGTTCCGGCCGGTTCGCGAGGACGGGGAGCCGGCCCTTGAAGTCCGCCATCGCGGGCGGACGCTCCTGTTCCCCCCCTGGAAGTTCGAGGTCCGCGGGCCGCTCGCGCTGCTCGACCTGGTCGCGCGGCGGGGCCGGCTGGCCGTCCTCGCCTCGGTGGACGGGGAGGTCTTCTGGGAGCTGCTCGCGCAACTGCTGGCGGAGGACCGCTTCCGTCCGCGGGACGTGATCTTCGAGGAGGCCGTGCTCCCGGAGGTCTTCGGCGAGGTCCACCGGCGGCTGGCCGCGCTGAATGTCGGCGAATCGCTGGTCCTGTCGGATGTGGCGGCCCTGCGCGCGGCCCTGCCGAGGCCCGGCGAGCCGGCCGGCGCGCCGTCGTCCGGCTTCCGCTATGTCGAGGTCCGCCGCGGGGCGACCTTTCCGGACGTCCCGGCCAGCCTCACCGCCCGCCTCTTCACCGGAATGTCCGAAGAGCCGCTGCCCTGGTTTCTGACGCTCGTGCCGGATGTCGCGAGAAAGAGCGACGACGTGCCCGCAAATTGACGCACCGGGACCCCGATGGTAAGCTCGGCGGCGAGTCCGGTCGGCTCGGCAAGCGGGCGAACCATGACCGCCACGGCGACGATCCGCGCCATCCAGGCGAACATCGAGCGGGTCATCAAGGGCAAGGCCCGAGCGGTCGAGCTCGCGATCGTCGCGCTCCTGGCCCGCGGGCACCTCTTGATCGAGGACGTGCCGGGCGTCGGGAAGACCACCCTCGCGCACAGCCTGGCCCGCTCGCTCGACGGCACGTTCCGGCGCATCCAGTTCACGAGCGACCTGCTGCCCTCGGACATCCTCGGGGTTTCCATCTTCGACCAGCGGCGCCAGGCCTTCGAGTTCAAGCCCGGGCCCCTCTTCGCGAACGTGGTGCTGGCCGACGAGATCAACCGCACGACGCCCAAGACCCAGAGCAGCCTGCTGGAGGCCATGAACGACGGGCAGGTGTCGGTGGACGGCCACACCCATCCGCTCCCCGCGCCCTTCATGGTCGTCGCGACGCAGAACCCGATGGAGTACCACGGCACGTTCCCGCTGCCCGAGTCGCAATTGGATCGGTTTCTGTTGCGGCTCCGGATCGGCTACCCGGAGCCGGCGGAGGAGAAAAAGATCCTGGACCGGCAGATGGTCGCCCATCCGGCCGAGGACTTGAAGCCGGTCGCGTCGGTGCCGGAAGTGATCGAGCTGCAGCGGCTGGCCGACTCCGTGCGGATGGAGGAGAGCCTGAAGGAGTACCTGCTCGCCATCGTCGCGGAAACCCGGCAGAGCGACCTGCTGGCGCTGGGCGTGAGCCCGCGCGGGGCGCTCGCGCTCCAGACCGCCGCCAAGGCGCTGGCCCTCGTCCGCGGACGGGACTATTGCCTCCCCGACGACCTGAAGGAACTCGCCCCCGCCGTGCTCTCCCACCGCGTGCTGATCAGGCCGGGCCTGGGTGGGGCGGGCGGCGCCGGCGGGCGGTTCGAGGAGGCCGAGCAGGTGATCCAGGACCTGGTGGAATCCGTTCCGGTGCCGCTGTAGGAGAGGGCCATCAGGCTCTGGCCTTCCTCCGTCACCCCGGCAAAGCCTGTCACCCCAGGGCAGGCCGTCACCCCGGCGAAGGCCGGGGTCCAGTCTTGATTCTGGATTCCGGCTTCCGCCGGAATGACGAGGCTGAAGGCTGACGGCTGATCGCTGACGGCTACCCCATGATGCTCCGCCGGCTCCTCCGTCGCCTGGTCCCCAGCCGCTCCGTCCGCCCGACTCGCGAGGGCCGCCGCTTCGTCCTCCTCACGCTCGGCGTCGGCATCGCCGCCGTCAACACGGGGAACAACCTCCTCTACCTGCTGCTGGCGATGATGCTGAGCCTGATCGTGGTCTCGGGCATCCTCTCCGAGCAGTGCGTGCGCGGCCTGGAGGTGCGGCGGCGGATGCCGTCGCCGATCTTCGCCAACCGGCCCGCGACGGCCTCCCTCTCGGTGGCGAACCGGAAGGCCCGCTTCCCCACGCTCTCGCTCGAGGTGCTCGACGTGGCCGCGGGCCAGGCCCTGGACCGCGGGGTGATCCTCGCGCACCTGCCGCCCGGCGCGCGCGCGCTTCAGAGCTATCCGCTGCTCTTCCCGCGGCGGGGCGTCCATCGCTTGGAGGGAGTGCGGCTGCGCACGCGGTTCCCCTTCGGGCTCTTCGCAAAGTCGGCCTTCCGGCCGCTCGACGCCGAACTGGTGGTCTTTCCGGAGCTCACGCCGCTGCCGGAGGAGGTGACGCGGGAGCTGGCGGGCCTGGGCCGGGAGCGCGGCCTGCCGCGGCGCGGGCCGGGCGCCGGCCTCTACAACCTACGGGACTACCAGCCGGGCGACGACTCGCGCCTGATCCACTGGCGGACGGCGGCGCGGCACGGCCGCCTGATCGTCCGCGAGACCGAGGCGGAGGTGCTGCGTCGCGCCCGGCTCGTGCTGGCGACGGCGAGGCCCGGCGGGCCGGCCCGGCTCTCCGGCGCGGACGAGGCCTTCGAGCGTGCCGTGTCGTTCACCGCCTCGCTCGCCGTCTCCCTGCACGAGCGGGGGTTCAGCCTGAGCCTCGTCGCGGGGCGTGAGGCGGTGCCCTTCGGCGCGGGGAGTACCCACCTGCATCGCCTCCTGCATGTCCTGGCCCTCTGCGGGCCGGCGGGCCCCGATGAGTTGCCGACCGAGAGGGCCGGGCTCGCCGACGGTGACGACCCGACGCTGCTCGTCCTGCCCTGGCCCGACGCACGGCCGCCCGGACCGTGGTCCGGCGCCGTCCGGGTTTTTCGGCCGGGAGACGGGCCATGAGACCCGATGGCGCGCTCGGCCTCGCCTCCCTGTTGTCGGTCCTGATCGCCTTCGGCGGCCTGCTCCTCACCGGCCAGGTCCCCGGCGCGGTCGGCGCGCTGGGCCTGGCGGCGTTGGCGCTCGGCGCCGCCCGCTTCGCCGGGCTCCTGCCGGACTGGGGGCCGTTCCTCCTGTCGCGGTCCGTCTGGAACGCGACCCTGCTCGGCCTCTGCGCGCTGCTGCTCGTGGACCTGCTCTGGGTGACCCGCGACCCGCTCCTCTCCGGCGTGTACCTGCTCGGCGGCCTGATGGTCGCGAAGTGCTTCATGCTGCGGGAGCGCGCGGACTTCGCGCACCTGCAGGCGATCAGCTTTCTCCAGCTTCTGGCCTGCGCGGCCCTGACCGTGGAGCTGTGGTACGGCGTCGTGTTCATCCTCTACCTGTTGACCGCCGTGTGGGCGCTGCTGCTGGGACACCTGGCCGGCGAGCCGGGGCCGCCGCCGGCCGCCGGCGGCGCGTCGGCCCGGCCCGCGCGCAGCCCGCTGACCCCCGCCTTCTTCTGGACGACGAACGGCGTCGCGGCGGGCACCCTCGGCTTGACGCTGGTGCTCTTCTTCGTGACGCCGCGGGTGGGCGCGGGGTTCTTCCAGAAGAGCCGGGTCGAGGCGATCAGGACGACGGGGTTCTCCGGCAAGGTGGACTTGGGCGAGATCGGGTCGATCAAGCAGGACGACACCGTCGTCATGCGCGTCGTGCTGCCGGAGCACCAGGCGCCGGTCGAGGGCCGGCTGTATTTCCGCGGCGCGGCCTTCGACGTCTACAACGGCCGCGCCTGGGTCAACAGCCTCTCGGCGCAGCACCAGCTCGAGCGGTCCCCGAGCGGAGCCTTCATGGTGCCGGGCGAAGGCGGTCGAGACCTCGCCCGCGGCGGCCTGCGCCAGGAGGTCCTCCTGGAGGTGCTGGACACCACGGTGCTCTTCGCCGCCTCCTTCGTCGAGACGGTGGAGGGCGGCTTTCCGGCCCTGCAGCGTGACGGCATGGGCAGCCTGCATCTGCCGTATCCGCCCGTCACGCGCTTTCAGTACCGCGTCTATTCGATCCCGGACCGGATCGCGCCGGAGGACCGGACCGCGACGACGCCGGCCTCGCCCGGGCCGACGGCCGGGCGTTTCCTCCAGCTTCCCCCGATGGGCCCGCGCGTGGCCGAGCTGACGGCGGACGTGAGCCGCTCGGCGCCGACCGTCCTCGGCAAGGTGCGCGCGGTCGAGCGGTTCCTGCGCGCCAACTACCGGTACACGCTCGACACCGGCGAGGGAGAGGGCGGCGCGCCGCTGGAGACCTTCCTGTTCGACCGCAAGAGCGGCTACTGCGAGCACTACGCGACGGCCATGGTGGTGATGCTCCGGACCCTGGGCATCCCGGCGCGGCTGGTGACCGGCTTCCTGCCCGGCGAGTGGAACGACTTCGGCCGGTACTACACGGTGCGGCAGAAGGACGCCCACGCCTGGGTGGAGGTCTACTTCCCGCGGTCCGGCTGGGTGAGCTTCGACCCCACGCCGAGCCTGGGTGCCGAGGCCGGCGACCTCTACGCGACGGTCATCGGCCGCCTCGTGGATTCCCTCCGGCTCAAGTGGGACCGGATCGTGATCCAGTACAGCCTGCGCGACCAGGCCGCCGTCGCGCGGGGCCTGCGCGAGCGCGGGGAAGGGGTGGGACGGCGGCTGTCCGCCTGGCTGACAGAGGTCGCCCGGTGGGCCGGCCAGGATTGGCGCGAGACGGTCCGCCGGGTCTGGGCGCTGGGACAAGACGTCGGCGCGGCGCTCGCGCTCGCGGCGGTCGGGGCTGGACTCTGGCTGTTGATTGTGCGAGGGTGGCGGCACCTCCGAGCCCGCCGGCCCGGCGGCGGGGCGTCCGAGCACGCGGCGGTCGTCCGTCTCTATGCGGCCATGCTCCGCGGGCTGGAGGCGCGCGGGTTCCCCAAGGCGCCGGGCTCGACGCCGCTGGAGTTCGCCCGATCGGTGTCCGACCGCTGGGCGGCGGCCGGTGCCTTCGTGGGGCCGCTGACCGACCTGTACTGCCGTGCGCGCTTCGGCGGCGAGCCCCTGTCGGCGGAAGAGCGACGCCGGGCGCGGCGGCTGCTCGCGGACCTCCGCGCCGCGCGCCGATAACGGTCATCTCGCTTCCGAGGAGGATGCGTGCGCCGGATGCCGACCCGCTCGACCCGATTCCTGCTGTGCCTACTGCTCCCCGCGGTCGCCGCCCTGCCCGGCTGCGCCATGTGGCACTACCAACTGGGCAGCAACGCCTACAGCCACCGGAACTACACTTCGGCGCTGGAGCATTTCCGCCTGGCGGCGCAGGCGGGCGACGGGGAGTCCCAGCACAACCTGGGCTACATGTACGTGAAGGGGGAGGGCACGGCGCCCGACCCCCAGCAGGCCCGCTACTGGTTCAGCAAGGCCGCGGCGCAGGGCGTGGCCGCCGCCCAGTACAACTACGGGATCATGTGCCTGGAGGGACAGGGGGGGCCGAAGGATCCGGCGGTGGCTGCCGCCTGGTTGCTCAAGGCGGCCGAGCAGGGGGATGTGCGGGCCATGCTGAACCTCGGGCTCCTCTTTGAAGCCGGCGAGGGGGTGCCCAAGGACGAGGCGCAGGCGGCGCGCTGGTACCGCCGGGCGGCCGAGAAGGGGCTGGTCCAGGCCCAGTACAACCTGGGCGTCATGTACGACAACGGCCAGGGGGTGCCCAAGGACGACCGCGAGGCCGTCAAGTGGTACCTCGCGGCGGCGGTGCAGGGGGACGCGGAGGCGCAGTTCAACCTCGGCCTCATGTACGACGAAGGCGAGGGGGTGCCCAAGGACGAGGCGGAGGCGGTGCGCTGGTACCGGCGGGCGGCCGAGCAGGGGGAGGCCGCCGCGCAGCACAACCTCGGCCTGATGTACGCCAAGGGCGCGGGCGTGGCGCAGGATCTCGTCGCGGCCTACATGTGGTTCGCCCTCGCCGTCGAGTACGGCTACACGGATTCCCTCCACTCCCGGGAACAGGTGGCCCGCAGGATGACCCCGGCGGAGCTGGCCGCGGCCGAAAAACTGATCACGGAGTGGCGATCCACCCGCACGGCGACCAGACGGTGAAGGCCGGTTCCGCCGCTCCACCCCCGACATCTTCTTAGCGAAAGGAGCCGTCCATGCGCGCGCGATCGACACGGGCCCTCGTCGGAGTCATGCTGCTGACCGCCGGCGCCTGGTGGGGAGGAGGGCTGGCGGTCGGACGGGCTGGCGATGCGCCGCCCGCCTCGGCGACCCCTCCCGCGGCGAGCCGGGATGACGACACCCGTCCGCGGCAGCAACACTACGTCTTCGCGCACCGGTTGTTGCGCGACCTGTTCCTGCGCGACCCGGCCGGCTTTCTGGGCGAGCTCAATCAGGACGGAGACGAGTTCCTCCAGGCGGCCTGGATGTTCGTGGGCATCAAGCTGACGGGCGAGCCGGACACCGCCTCGGCCCAGGAGGTGAAGCACGAGGTCCGGAAGCTGGACGACGGCAGCCTCGTGGTCCTGATCACGATGCCGCGGGCCACGCGGATGCCGGAGGCCATCTTCGTCGCCGCCGTCTATCGGCCGGCGTCGGAGGGCCGGGAGGAGGTGGCCCGCTTCGTGACGCTCGAGTTCAGCCGGCCGCCGGGCACGGAGGTCCCGATCACCGTGCTGGCCGAATGGCAGGGCGAACGCCACCTCAACTTCGGGCGGGGGCCGGCGCCCACGCTGAACGAGTTCTTCGCCTCGGTGGTCGCCCTGCTCGCCGAGCGGCCGCCCGCGCCGCCCGCCGCCCCGCCGTCCTGAGGGCCGTCTTCCGTGTTTGACAAGTCCGCCGGCGCGCGCTAGGGTGTGCCGGTGGAACGCCTAGGTGCAATCACGATAAAATGAGGAGCCGGCTGAAGGCCCCGCCGCCGGCCCGCCGCGATGGAGCCACCAGAACCCAGGAGGGACCGATGAACGAGAAGTCCTACGGAAAGATCCTCGCCGAGGGGTTCGTCCGGGCGATTCCCTGGGCCGTGATGTTCACCCTGTCGGTCCTGACGGTCTTTGAGGTGATGACCACGGTGCTGCGCCAGGAGATGAAGGAGGCGATCGAGTTCACGTCGAATTACGCGGTCCGTAACGCGGTCCGGGCCACGCTCCGGGACCCGGTGGTGAGGGAGGAGCTGGTGCCGAGGATGAAGCAGGCCGTCAAGGACACGATCGATTTCGCGGTCAACACGGAGCGGGCCTACCCCCACGAGGCGCTCGAGGTCAGGCTCGTCGGGAAGAAATGAGGTGCCTAACGGGGAGCCTCGCCCTGGTCCGGTGGCGCGGGAAATAGGACGTAGGGTGTGGGGGGGGGCGATGCCGGGCGGGAGATATGCCGGGGCTTCCTGGCCCGCGGGGCCGAGGTGGCGGATGAAGCGATAGATGGCCCGCAGGTCGGCGTCGGTCATGGCCTGCAGGGTGAACCAGGGCATCGGCGGCCTCGTCCGCATGGTGCGCGCCCGCACCACCCACTCATCCTCCGACAGGTTCTGCATGTACAGTCTGAGGTTGACCGGATAAGTCGTACCCCAGGGGCCGCGCCAGCCGAGCGCCTCTCCCGTCAACCACTGGGAGTCCGGCACCCGGCCGCCGCTCCGGGCGTAGCCGGCGGTATGGCAATCGTTGCAGCCGGCGATCCGCACGAGGTACCGTCCCTGCTGCAGGGGATCGGGCACGGGGCCGGCCTTCTCGGAGCCGGCCGTAAGGTCACCCGCGGTCAGGCACCCGCCCGATGCCAGGAGCAGCGTCATCGCGGTTCTCACCCAGAAGGTGCGCATCCCCGCCCTCCGTGGTCGTCCTCGCGTCGGCCCGGTTCCCGTCCCGCGGCTTTCCCGCGAGCAACGGCTATCCCGCCCGCCTGAAGTCGCGGCCCTCCTTCCTGCCCAAGAGGGCAAGGAGCTGCCGAAGCCGCTGCTTTTCCTCCAGACGCAGGCGCCGGAACTTAAGCCCGTTGGTCCGCCCGTCGGCCCACCGAACTTCGGCCAGGTCCACCCGCAGGGGGAGCGCCTGCTCCGGAAGGTGAATGGTCAGGACCAGCGTGGTTCCGCCAAGGAGCAATTCCTCGCTCACCAGCGTGCAGCCTCCGGCGGAGAGCTCCGTGACGAGCCCGCCGCCGGCGACGCTGCCGCCCGAGAAGGACGCGGGCAACGCGACCGCGACACGCGCCCGCTCACGTCGTTCCATGGCACCCCTCGGACCAACACCGTGGTTCGGCGACGCCGCAGCGGCTGGCCTGGGAAGGGCGGTACTATAACAGAAGGGGATGGGGCAGGTCACGGCCTCTGGGAAGGAAGCCGCGCGCGCCGCCGGATCGAGTCGGCGTCTCAAGCAACCTCCTTGCCCGATCGAGAACCCCGGTCGAGCCTGTGCATAGACGATGAGAAATTTTTACTTGATACAAGGTATGGGGGAAGGCGGATCAACGGGAATCAAGGCGCAGAACCCATTGATTTGCTGGCGACATCCATGCCAAATTTCTAGGCAACGTAACGACTCGATGCCTCTCAAGCCGGTCCGCCGCGCCGAACGTCGTACCTATCCACAGGATAGTCACTGTTTCTGGGGATAGGGAGACGCAGACAAACGGTCGCGCAGGGGTTTATTGAAGCCGGATTCCGCGAAGGGATAGGCCCCCTAACCCGCATGATTCATGAGCGTTTCTGCTGCAACCGCGGATTCGCGGCTGCGACAAGCCAGCAGGCGACTGCCGTGCATGCTGGCGGGCGGGCTCGCCGCTCGGACCCTCGACGGACGGGTTCAAGTACGCCTCGGGCCTTCGCGGCTCCACGCGCCCGTCTCGCGACGCGACTCCACGGTTTCTCGACGAACCGTCATGAATCGTGCGGGCTAAGCTCGGGCAGGATGGCGGCGGAAGCGCCGTGAAGGAGGGGGTCGGCTGGAGCGGGAAACGGGATTTGAACCCGCGACCCTCGCCTTGGCAAGGCGATGCTCTACCACTGAGCTATTCCCGCTCGCCGAGTCCGAGAAGAGCCGCGATTCTACTGGCGGCCCGTCCGCCTGTCAAGCCGGGCCGGCCGAGGCTTGACGCTCGCGCGGGCCTTCGCGTAGAGTGGGCGCCGAATCGGGCCCCGCGGGCTCGATTCTCCGAGGAGAGGATGACGACGCCATCTCCCACGTCCGTTCCCTTCGCCGCCCAGGCCATTCCCTTCGACGAGTTTCTCGCCACCGGCAAGCTTCCCGAGGGGTTCATCACGAGCGATTACGTCGGCGAGCAGTTCGTCGAGCGCCTCGTGCACTACATCCTCAGCGTGCCGGCCGGCAGCTACGAGATGTCCAAGCTGGGCGAGCTGCTCCAGCAACTGGACCCCCGCCACCAAGTCTTCTTCTTCAAGCGTTTAAAGGAGACCAGCCCCCAGAGCCTCAAGGACTTTGCGCCCCTCTACTACGGCTTCATGGCCGAGTTCCACGCCCTCCTTTTCACCTAACTGCCGAAAATACCGCTTGTTCTTGGCCGGTCCCCCGTATAGAATGGAGCCAACGTTTACCCTTGAGCGAGGAGAAGCATGAATCCGACTTTGCAGCGGGCCGTCACCAGCTTCTACAACCTGGTCTATGAAGCGCAGACCTTCGCCACGACGATGGCGCGGCTGGACCTGGCCGATCAGGAAAGCTACCAGGGGCGGATCGAGGGGCTGAACTGGGTGCTCGACCGATGCCAGGAGCTGGAGGACATGGATGCGAACCTCACCCCCTCCTCGTTGCAGCGGGTGTTGAGCGAGGTCAAGTCCGACCTCGAGCATGAGCTGTCCGTGCAGCGGCGGGAGAAGGGCCGGCGCGCCGACGGGCGCGAGGAAGCGCTCACCTTCGTCTCGCAATACCTGACGAGCTTGATCACCGCGACGGAGATCGAATCCGCGAAAAGCTCCGTCTGACGCGAGGGATTCGTCCCGCCTCCCGCTCCGGCCGCCGACCCATGGACCAGTCGCGGAAAATCGCGATCGCCCGTGAGTGGATCGTCTTCGCCCTCTGCCTGGGGTTGGGAGGGCATGTCGTCCTGGGACTGCTCTTGCACGCGCCGGAGGCCTGGTCCTGGGGCGGCGCCGGCGCCCGCGGGCTGCTCATCGGGCTGTCGCTCTACGTCGGGGTCCAGCTTCTGCGATCCCTCTGGTGGCTGTACCGGGGCAAGGGCAAGCGGGAACGGGAGGAGGCGTGGTGATCGGCCGTTCGGTCACCGCGTGATTCGGAGCACGGAGCGTCGCCGATGACCTCGCAACCGCCGTGGAGAGGCAAATTCCCGGTCCCCCCCGCCTCGTCCGCCCGTCGGAGCTTCACCCCGGGTCCCGAGGGACGGCCGACCCGGGCCGACCAATTCGGGTCGTTTCAGGCCTCGTTGCTCTATTGTCCCACCTGCCGGCAGGCCACGCCGACCCGCGAGCGGCTGCTGCTGGTGCTGCCCACCGGCAACCTCTACGAATACCGCTGCGCGCAGTGCGGGACGTCGACCGGCTCGAAGACGGAGCGGGACCGGCCGGAGGTGCGGCTGTTCCTGCCGTGAGGGCAACGGGGCTGGGCGGGGGCGGCGAGGCCCTTGGCTCAGGCCAGGCCTTCGAGGGGGATGCCTTCCTCGATCAGCATGACGGGAATGTCCTCGCGGATCGGGTAGAGCACCTTCCGGTCCGCCCGGATCAGCCCCCCGTCGAGCTTCTCCGTGACGGGCTGCCCCGCCTTGTTCTTGAGCTCTCCCTTCGCGATGCGTTCGTTCAAGCGGGCGACCAGCGCGTCGTCCGCCAGGGCGACGTCCTGTTTCGTGTCCGGGCAGCACAGGATCGCGAGCAGTTCCTGATCCACGTTCACCATCGCGGCGAGTCCCTCCTTCGCGGGACGACCGACCGTCCGGCCCGACCGACCGGGGCGGTTCCACGCGAGCCCGAGCCTAACGGAATCGGCGCCCAAGATCAAGGGACCCCGCCATGCCGTCCAAGTCCTGGGGCGACTGACTAGGGTGTCATACCTGTTCTCGTGGGGGCCGGAGGCGACCTTGACGGCCCGAGCGCCTCTCTGCTACTATCCGCCCGCGGGGTGGAGCAGTCTGGTAGCTCGTTGGGCTCATAACCCAAAGGTCGAAGGTTCAAATCCTTCCCCCGCAACCAACTCCGAAGGTCCGGTGACGTACAGGGGCCCTGACTAACCGAAGTCAGGGCCCCTGGCATTTTCAGGCCGATGGAGGAGGAGAGGGCGTGATGCGCGTCGTCCTGCCGGGGGTCTGTCTGCTGCTGTCCGCGTGCACGCCCTGGCGGGCCGAGTACCTCGACGGTCTCCTCGATCGGGAGGCCCAGCCCGAGATCGAGCGGCGCCCGGGGCCTCCCACGGCCCGGATCACGCAGGACAAGGGCGAGCTGTGGGTCTACCGATTCGGTGCCCCGTCGATGTACGTCACGCCCACGGGCGCGGCGGGGAGCCTGGCGGTGGGGACCGCGAGCTGCTCGGAGTCTGTCCTCCGGTTCGACGAGGAGCGTGTGCTGCGCCGGTGGGTGCAGCAGGCCTGCTGCACCCCCGCCCGCGCCATCAATTGATGGCGTGTTCCGATAGCACGGTGCGCCGTCCGTCCCGTCCGTGAGGCCGCCATCCAATGGCCCTGGGTGACGTCTTCAAGACCATGACCCGCAAGCGGGCCCTGCCGACCCCGGCAGTGCTCCTGGCCGGCGTCTTCCTGCTGGACTTGGCCGCGCCCGCGGGGACGGCGGTCTGGGCCTTCTATCTGATCCCGTTGCTGTTGACGATCCGGAGCGCGGACCGCCGGGCTCCGGTGTGGACGGCCGCGGCGATCAGCGGCCTGGTCTTGCTCGCTCCCGCGTTCACCGCCCCGGGGGCCTCGCCCGCCACGACCGGCTTCAACCGGCTGATCGGCCTCCTCGTCGTCTGGGCGGCAGCGCTCCTGCTCCGGAAGTCGGCGCGCGGCGGCGCGGACGAGCTGGGGGAGGAGGGGCGGTCGGTGGAAGCCGGGGCGGAGGCGGAGAGCGAGGCCTGTCACCGGGCGCTGGCGGAGTCGAACCTGGTGGGGCTCTTCGGCTTCGAGCTCGGGGGGCGGATCACGAGCGCCAACGACACCTTCCTCAAGCTGCTCGGCTACGACCGCGCCGATCTGGCGGAGGGGCGGTTGCGGTGGGACGAGCTGACGCCGGCGGAGTTCCGCCCGCTCGACGCCATGATCCTCGACGAGCTCACGTCCCACGGCACGGCCAAGCCCGTCGAGAAGGCGCTGATCCGCAAGGACGGAAGCCGGCTGCCGGTGCTGGTCGGAGCCGCCCGGCTCCGGGGCGTCGAGGGTCGCGCCGTCGGGTTCATCCTGGACGTCACCGACCGCCACCAGGCCGAGGAGGACCTGCGGCGCCACCAGCGCGAGCAGCGGATAATCTTCGACTCCGTGCCGGCGATGATCTGGTACAAGGACGCGGAGAACCGGATCCTGCGCGCCAATGAGCCGGCCGCCCAATCGGTCGGCCTGAGCGTCAAAGAACTGGAAGGCAAGTCTGCCGACGAGCTGTACCCGGAGGAGGCGGCAAAGTACCACGAGGACGACCTGGAGGTCATCCGCACCGGCAAACCCAAGCTCGGGATCGTCGAGCCCTACCAGGGCACCGACGGCGAGAAGCGCTGGCTCCGTACGGACAGACTTCCCTTCCGCGACGAGCGGGGCCAGGTGGCCGGCGTCATCGTCTTCGCCGTGGACATCACCGACCGCATCCGCGTGGAAGAGGCCCTCACGCAGGCACAGGCTCGGCTCGATCAGCGCGTCGAGGAGCGCGGCCGGGAGCTGGCGCAGGCGCAGGAAGAGCTGACAACCGAGGCGACCATCCGGTCGCAGGTCGAGGCGGAGCTTGAGGCGAGCCAGGAACAAGTGCGGCAGCTCCACCGGCTGGAGGCGATCGGTCGGCTGGCCGGTGGGATCGGCCACGAGTTCAACAACCTGCTCACCGTCATTCTGGGCCAGGCCCGCCTGTTCCAGGAGGCGCTGGATCCTGCGACGGGGTCCTACCGCCGGATGGAGGAGCTGGTGCAGGCCGCCCGGCGGGCGGCCGGCCTCGCCCAGCAGTTGCTGGCCTTCAGCCGCAAGCAGCCGCACCGGCCGGTCCCGCTCGACCTCAACGGGCTGATCGCCGCACAGGCGCCCACGCTGCGTGCGCTCGTGGGCGATCGGGTCACCCTGGTGCTCGACCTCGCGCCCGCGCCGATGACGGTCATGGCCGACGCGACACAGCTCGAGCAGGTGCTCATCAACCTTTGCCTCAACGCCGGCGAGGCCATGCCCGACGGCGGGACGCTGACCATCCGGACCTCCGCCGTAGAGCTGGCCGCCCCCGCCGTCGAGCGGCACCTCCGCCTCAACCCCGGTGCCTGCGTCCTCCTCGAGGTCGCCGACGAGGGCGTCGGGATGGACGACTTCGTGAAGACCCACTGCCTTGAGCCCTTCTTCACGACCAAAACGAACGGCCGGGCGAGCGGCCTCGGCCTGTCGACCGTGTACGGCATCGTGACGCGGCACGAGGGGCGGATCGCCGTGGACAGCGAGCCCGGCCGGGGCACGGTGGTCAAGGTCCACCTGCCGCGGGCCGCCGAGACGCCGGAGGAGCGCCGGAGGGTCCAGGCTGCCAGGGAATTGCCGCAGGGGACGGAAACGGTCCTGCTGGTGGAAGACGATCAGCCGGTTCGGGGCCTGCTCTGGCAGGTGTTCACCGCGCAGGGCTACACCGTGATCGAGGCCGCCTCGGCCAAGGAGGCCCTGGAGGCGGCAGAGCGGCATGGAGCGCCGCTGCATCTGCTCGTCACGGACCTCGTCATGTCGGGCATGGGCGGCCTGGAGCTGGCGCGTGTGCTCCGCGCCGCCCATCCGGCCCTGCGGGTGCTCTACATCTCCGGCACCACCGACGTGCCGACGCTCCAGGCGATGGGTCTGCCGATGGACGCCGACTTTCTCCCCAAGCCCTTCGAGCCCGAGGAGCTCTTGCGGACGGTGCGGGAGGTGCTCGAGGCGCCGCCGCGCACGGCGATCTGTTCCGTCTGCGGCGGCGGGCCGCTCGACGTGGTCTCTGCCTCCAAGGCCGCGGGCCGCCGCCTCTGTCCCGCCTGTTTCGCCCGACTGGTCGAGCGCGACTCGGCCGAACCCACGGACCGCTGAACCGCACGGCCGCCCCCCCACCCCCCACGCCGTAGGGGGTGGGACGACTGCCACCCCAACCGCTTCGAGTTTCTCCGAATTCCTATCCGCTCGTCGGCCGCCCTTTCTGGACCGAAAGGCCTAGGCCCGCCCATGACAACAATCATACCGGCGTCAAGCGCCGGTCAAGGCGGGATCAAGGCGCGCGCGGTAGGGTGGCGGGCATACGTCTTGGACTCCGTTTCACACGAGAGGCGATGGACCACAGACGCGGAAAGACGCTGGTGGAGGGAAGGGAAGTTAGGACCGGCCTCCGACGACCCCGAACCCTCCGTGAGGGGGGCCCTCCACCAGCCCTTAACGACGCAGGCGGGCGGCACGAGGCAAGGGGCGAGGAGCACACAGGCCGGAGTCGGCTCCCCGCTCACCCCTCGCCGCGCGCGCGGTTTCTGATCATCAGAAAGGAGGCCTTGCCATGAGTTGGTTGGAGCAGTGGCGCAGACGGCACGCCGGGCGACTGGTGGGCGGCCTGCAGGCGGCGGCGCTGGCCGGCATGCTGGTCGCGGCGCCGTTGGTGTTTGCGGAGGGGGAGGGCCAGCATCGGCATCAGGCGACGCCCGTCTCCGGTCCGAACTGGGCCGAGGCGCTCAAGGCCCAAACGCGCGTCGAGGATGCGCTGGAAGGGCGGGCCGGGCGGTCCGAGACGCTGGAGCTGCAGCACCACCGGATCATGCGCCGCATGGAGGAGCAGATGGCGCAGGACGCCCGGGCGCAGCAGACCTCCGGCGCGTTCAACGGCATGTCGATGATGCACCAGTACATGGGCCAGGACGGCTCCAGCTTCCTGCTCATGTCGGACGGCAAGATCGAGCCGGTGTCGGCGAAGGGCGGGCGCTGCCCCGCCGCCGCGCCGTTGAAGCACTACGACATCTCGATGATCAACGTCGAGATCACCCTGAACCGGTGGCTCGACTTCTACCCCGGCTACATGTACGTCCTGACCAAGAACGTGGACAAGGTCCGCGCGGAGGAGGCGAAGAACAAGGCCGCCCGCGAGAAGGAAGGGTTCGACCCCGGCGCGGTCAGCACGGGCCTCCAGGGCGACATGATCCAGCCCCTCGTCATCCGGGCCAACCAGGGCGATTGCGTGAAGATCACCCTGCGTAACCAGATGGAGGGCGAGTCGGGCAGCCTGCACATCCAGTCGGCCGGCATGATCGTGAGCGCCACCGGGAAGGCGGCGACGACGACGAACCCGGATTCGGTCGTCGAGCCGGGCAAGTCGGTCGAGCTGGAGTGGTACATCGGCCCCGACACCCAGGAGGGCGTCCGCCAGTTCCACTCCTACAGCCATGACCGCGAGCTCACGGTGCTGGGCCTGTTCGGGGCCTTCGTCGTCGAGCCGAAGGGCGCCAAGTACCTCGACCCGCTCGGCACGGGGGCGGCGCCGGAGACCGACAGCGGCTGGCAGGTCATGATCGACAACGCCTCCGGTCCCGACTTCCGCGAGTTCGTGCTGTTCTACCACGAGGTCGGCGACGAGGCGTTTCGCCCGTTGAACAAGAAGGGCGACTTCCTGCCGCAGCGCGATCCGCTCACCGACGCCTACCGCCCGGGCGGCCGCGCGCTGAACTACCGCAGCGAGCCCTTCGGCATCGACCAGATGCACCTGCAGCACGAGTACTACGGCTTCGAGGACGAGTCGCTGGCCTACAGCGCCTATACGTTCGGCGATGCGCCGACGACCATTCCCCGCGGCTACCTGGGCGACCCGGTCAAGTGGCGGCTCGTGCACGGCGGGTCCGAGGTGTTCCACTCCCACCATCCCCACAGCGGGTCCATCCGCTGGCAGCGGAGCCCGCGCGCGGACCAGACGGAGCACTGGTACCTGGGCCAGGACGGCCCGGTGAAGTACCCGGTGGTCCGGACCAAGTCCGACCGCGTGGACGTCGAGGTGATCGGGCCCTCCGAGGCGCTGGACCTGGAGCCCGAGTGCGGCGGCGGCGGCTGTCAGCACCTGGCCGGCGAGTTTCTCTTCCACTGCCACGTGGCGCACCACTACGTGGCCGGGATGTGGGGCTACGCCCGGTTCTACAACACGCTGCAGGTCGGCGCGGCCCACACCGACACGATGCCGGACATGCGGGAGCTGCCGGACCGCCAGGGCCGGGTGAAGGTCGGCGTGACGTCCGACAAGCTGATCGGGACGACCGTGGACTGGTTCGGCAAGAAGTTCAAGATCGTGGACCGCAAGCAGAAGAGCAACTGGAAGGCGGAGCCGGCGATCGTCAACATCAAGGACTGGGTCGAGATGTTCGTCCCGGCCCAGGGCAAGCCCGGCCACACGGACGACGAGCGCGGCCAGATCATGGCCTACGACGCCACCGTCTGGGACTGGAAGTGGGACGGCGATGTCGCCAAGGGCGAGCGCGAGAGCACGGCCAAGAACCCGAAGTACCCGGCCGCCGCGAAGTGGGACGACAGCACGAGGCCGCCGATCCTGTTCGACCCGGTGACGGGCAAGATGGCCTGGCCGCTCTTCAAGCCGCACTTCGGCAAGCGCGTGCCCTTCTCCGCGAACCACAGCGGCGCGCCGTGGCTGGAGCCGATCCACCAGGACGAGAACGGCGAGCGGACGAGCGAGCCGGCCAAGCCCGGCGAGAACGGTCCGTGGAGCCTGTGCCCGAACAACGCCAACGTTCCCAAGGTGAACAACCTGCACTTCATCCGGTTGCCGATCACCCTGTCCAAGAAGCAGGGCAACGAGCCGGCGATCACGGACAAGGACGGGTTGATCTACGTGCACCACGAGGAGGAGCGGCTGGTCCGGGCCAACGACGACCTGAAGTACCCCGCGGTCCTGCGCGCCAACGTGTATGACTGCGTGGATACGATCCTCACCAGCGAGTGGGACGACGACGACTTCACCAACTTCCAGTCGTCCAAGATCAACATCCACCCCCACTTCTTCCAGTTCGACACGGGGAACTCGGACGGCGTGATCTCGGGGTTCGAGTACGAGATGTCGGTGCGCCCCTTCACCATGTGGGGCAAGAAGACGAAGCACGGACTGCCGGCTCCGATGGTGGCCAAGCTCGTCGGCGGAGCCCGGGCCGGCGCCACGTCGGTCAAGATCGAGATGGCGCCGGGCGCGACCAAGTTCCACGTGAACACCGAAGTGATGGTGGGCATGGACTGCCTGGAGAAGGGCAACGATCCCACGGCCTCGCTGCCGCGGGACCGGAGCTGCTCGGAAGTCGCCCGGATCAAGGAGATCAAGGGGGACACGGTCACCTTCTTCAAGCCGTTGAAGCACAACCACCCGGCGGGCGACCTCGTGTCGCCGGAGTTCGTCCGGTACCGCTACTGGGTGGACGCGGACTACGGCACCGTGTTCTGGCACGACCACGCGTTCGGCGCGACGACCTGGCCGCACGGCGGGTTCGGCGTGACGATCGTGGAGCCGTTCGGCAGCACCTACCATGACCCCAAGAACGGGAAGCTGGTGTACAGCGGCCCGATCGCGGACATCCACGGCACCGAGCCGATCGGCCACGGCGTGAGCGGGAGCTTCCGCGAGCTGATGGTGTCCATCCACGACACCGTCCCGCACACCGTGAACGTCATCCAGGCGGGCAACCCGCCCGGGCAGCCGATCGAAGTGGCGCTGGAGGCCGGCAAGACCGTGTCCTTCCAGATGCCGGAGAAGATCCTCAACGCGCCGAACCCCTACATCAACGGGGGCACGCACACGACGGGCAGCGGCTTCAACTTCCGCGCCGAGCCCTTCGCGCAGCGGCTGGCGAACAACCCGGACACCTCGGTGCTCTTCAGCAGCGCGATCCACGGGGACCCGGACACGCCGATGCTGCGGGCGTACGTGGGCGACACGATGGTGTTCCGTCTGCTGCATCAGTTGATGAACGAGTCGCACGTCTGGACGATCGCCGGGCATACCTTCTTGACCGAGCGGTTCGCCGGGGACGCCAATCGGAAGTACTCGATCCACGTCGGGATCGCCGAGCGGTATGACCTGGTGACCAAGGCGGGCGGCTTCCAGGGCATGCCGGGCGACTACATCCACTTCAACGGCCGGAGCTCGCACTTCGCCGAGGGAGGGTGGGGGATCGTCCGCGTGCTGGACAAGGAAGTCCCGGATCTGCAGCCGCTCCCGACCGGCACCAAACCGGCGGGGATCCCGCCCGTGCCGTCCTCGGTCTGTCCGGCCGATGCGCCGGTGAAGACCTTCAACGTGGTGGCGATGGACCGCCCGCTGAAGCTGAACCCGAAGGCGCCGGATGCGATCGAGGTGGACTTCGAGCGGAAGATCGAGATGACGGTCCCCGAGGGCAAGATCTTCGCCCTCGAGGAGGAGGCCACGAAGGTGGCCGGCGGCGTGATGCCCAGTCCGCTGACGCTCCGCGTCAACCTGGGCGACTGTATCAAGGTCAACCTGAAGAACAAGATGGCCAAGAGCAAGGCGTCCTTCTTCGCGCCGGGCCTGGCCTTCAACCCGAAGGACAGCCAGGGCCTGAACGTCGGCAACAATCCCGGCGATCAGACCGTGGCGCCGGGCGGCAGCCGCACCTACACCTTCTACGCGCATCCGGACAACAAGGAGACGACGTCGTTGGTGTGGGACGGCGGGAACATCGTGACCAACCCGCGCAACGGCTTGTTCGGGGCGGTGATCGTCGGGCCGCGGGGCTCCCAGTACCGGGACCCGGTGACCGGCGAGGATCTGTCCCAGAAGAACGCCTGGCGCGCGGACGTGATCGTGGACCGGAGCCTGCCGGAGAACGCGGGCAAGGCCAACTACCGGGACGTCGCCCTCTTCTTCCAGGACGAGGACAACATCATCGGGACGGCCTTCATGCCCTACGTGCAGAACGTGGCGGGCCTGACGGCGGTCAACTACCGGTCGGAGCCCTACAAGTTCCGCGAGGAACAGGGCTGTAACCTGGACAAGGTGTTCATGCCCTGCAAGGTGGACGCGCCGGAGGATCCGATCACGCCGCTGATCGAAGCGCACGCGGGCGACGCGGTCCGGATCCACGTGATCGGCGCCAACAACGAGCAGAACGGCATGTTCTCGGTCGAGGGCCACGAGTGGCCGATCGAGCCCTACATGCCGGGCGCCGACATGATCAGCGTGGTCGAGTACTCCGGCTCCGAGACGCTGGACGTCTTCCTGCGCGGTGGCGCGGGCGGCCCGGCCCGGTTGGTCGGCGACTACGTCTGGTCCAACCAGCGGCTGCCCTACACGCAGTCCGGGCAGTGGGGGTACTTCCGGGTGCTGCCTCCCGGCGATCAGCGGATCCTGCCGCTGACCGGCGGCGCGGCGGGGGTCAAGAGCGCCGAGGCCCCGTCGCAGGACGGCCGGGCGATCCCGACCGCGATGAAGTAAGGGCGTCGTGACCGCGTGACGACGGGACGGGGGAGCCGCAGAACAACGCGGCTCCCCCGTTTCGTCTCAACCCTCCAGCCCGCATGATCCATGACGGTTCGTCGCGAAACCGTGGGGTCGCGTCGCGAGAGGGGCACATGGAACCGCGAATCCGCGGTTGCAGCAGAAGCGCTCATGCATGAGGCGGGCTAGCAAGCGCCGGTCGTCAACCCTTACAATGGGAGGACTGGAGGCCGACGGCCGAGGGCCGGAGGGCCGATCACCGATCACTTTTTACCGTGGAGGCCGGCATGCGTATTCGCAAAGCATCGTTCATCTGTGGACTCATCACGGCCTGGTCGCTGACCGGGCCGGGCGCGGGGCCTGCGGTGGCCTACGAGGAAGTCGCTGTCCCGGACGGCGGCACCGTGACCGGGCGCGTGACCCTGTCGGGCGAGGTGCCCAAGCCCAAGGGCTACAACCTGACCACACTGCCGGACCCCTTCTATTGCGGGCGCATCTCCGACGGGCGGGGCTGGCGCATCCTGCAGCCGTTCAACGTCGGCCCGGCCGGCGAGTTCCGCGAGGTCGTGGTCTTCCTGGAGGGCATCGACCGGGGGAAGCCCTTCCCGGAGGGGGGCGTGCCGCAGATCGAGGCGAGAGACTGCCTGTTCCTTCCCTTCACGACCGTCGTGCGGGACGATCAATCGGTGACGGTGGTCAACATGGACCCCGTCATGCACGACATCCAGGCCTATGAAACGTCGCATCTGGGCGCGCGCGTGCTGTTCAACGTGCCGCTGCCGATGAACCCGCAACACCCGCGCAACTTCAAGGACCGCAGCGAGGCCGCGCTGTACCACCGGCATATGGCCGGCGCGCCGATGAAGCAACTGGTCAACCTCAGCAAGGGGCGCCGGGTCTTCGTCATGCAATGCGGCTTCCACGCCTACATGGAGAGCTGGGGCGTGGCGGTGTACAACCCCTACTTCGCCAAGACGGACGAGCAGGGCCGGTTCACGATCACCGACGTGCCACCGGGCACCTACCAGCTCGTCGTCTGGCATCCCTACGTCCGCACCAGGGTCGAGCGGACGGTCACGGTCGGCCCGAAGGGCACCGTGGAGGCCGACATCGCGGTCCCGGCCCCGACCGGGCGCCTCTACGCCAACGAGGTGCTCGAACATGACTACGTCCGCTACAACGTGACGGAGGAAACGAAGAAGGAGATCGAGCCGATGGTCGAGAAGCAGGAGCGGTGAGGCTGGGGAAGCCGTTAGCACTCAACCGTCGGCCCTGTCATCGCGGCGAACGCCGGAATCCAGAACCGGGACTGGACCCCGGCGTTCGCCGGGGTGACGGAGGAGGGCCCGAGGCTGACGGCTGAAGCCTACGCGGCAATGGGAGGCCGAGGGTTACAGAAGCTCGGGCCGGCGTTCGTCCTGGTGGGGTGCATCGCGGCTGCTGGCCTCGCCCTGGCCGATCACGAGAAGGTCCTCCGCGAACCCTGGGCGCCGCTGCTCGAAGCCGAGCGGCTGGCCGTCATGGAGGCGCCCGAGGGGATGGTGACGATCCCGGCCGGCCGGTTCCTGATGGGGAGCGACCCGCGCCGGGACCCGGACGCCGGCCCGCAGGAGCGGCCCCAGCGGTGGGTCTACCTGGACGCCTTCGCACTGGACCGCTACGAGGTCAGCAACGTCCACTATCTCCGGTTCGTCCTGGCGACGGGGGTGCCCTGGCCGCCCTACTGGCGGGCCGATCCCTTCCCGGAGAAGATGGCCTGGCATCCGGTGATCGGCGTGAGCTGGCGTGAGGCCGACGCCTACTGCCGCTGGGCGGGCAAGCGCCTGCCGACCGAGGCCGAGTGGGAGAAGGCGGCGAGGGGGACCGACGGCCGTATCTTCCCCTGGGGCGACGAGCCCGCCGGGTGGCTCAAGAGCAACATCGCCCATCCCGGCTCCAAGCGGGGGACGAAGTATCCGCCGCTCGCCAACGTGAACCGGTACGACCGCGGGGTCAGCCCCTACGGCGTCTACCAGATGGCCGGGAACGTCGCCGAGTGGGTGGCCGACTGGTTCGACCCCGAGTACTACCGGCGCGGACCGGCCGTGAACCCGCCGGGTCCCGCCCGGGGCGAAGACCGGGTCTTCCGCGGCGGCTCGTGGAACGAGGACCCCGAGGTGGCGCGCTCGGCCGGCCGCAACGCCGCCGCGCCCGACCATCGGAGCTACCTCATCGGGTTTCGGTGTGCGAAGTCACAGGAGAGGTGAGTCATGCCCGTACAGGACCGGCAACATCGCTCGACGATCAACCGGCTGGTCAACGTCCTGTTGGCCGGCGCCGTGGCCCTCGCGGTGGCGAGCCTGGCCTGGGGGCTGGACGTGGCGGACGTCATCACGGCCGAGTGGACGCCGGAGGGCAAGAAGCTCGCGCGGGAGCGGGCCGCCGCCTGGCCGGTCAAGGATGAGATGGTGCTCGTCCCCGCCGGCTGGTTCCTCATGGGCAGCGACCGGAAGGTGGACCGCAACGCCTACCCCTCCGAGCTCCCCCAGCGTCGCGTCTGGCTCGACGCCTACGAGATCGACAAGTACGAGGTCAGCGCGCTCCAGTACCTGCGGTTTGTGCTCGCGACCGACCGCAAGCCCCAGGTGGACTGGCGCTACGACGGCGGCAATTTCCAGGAGGCCATGGCCCACCATCCGGTCATGCACGTGACCTGGGCCGCCGCCGACGCCTACTGCCGCTGGGCGGGCAAGCGGCTGCCGACCGAGGCGGAGTGGGAGAAGGCCGCGCGCGGCCAGGACGGGCGGATCAACCCCTGGGGCGACCAGCCGGCCGGGCTCAGCCGCGCCAACTTCGGCCGCTCCGGCCTCTCCGGGCCGGTGCGCGACCGCCCGGAGCGGCTCATGCTCTATCCGCCGATCATCGCCGTGGACAAGTACGAGAACAGCGTGAGCCCCTACGGCGTCCACCAGATGCTGGGCAACGTCGCGGAGTGGGTCGCCGACTGGTACGACAAGGACTATTACAAGACCGGGCCGGACCGGAACCCCAAGGGCCCCGAGCGGGGCACCCAGAAGGCCTTCCGCGGCGGCGGCTGGATCGACAGCACGACGACGATGCGGGCGGCGATGCGCAACGGGACCGACCCGAACACGAAGATGAACTGGCTGGGCTTCCGCTGCGCGCGCGACGTACCGGCCGCGCCGCAACAGGTCTCCGAGGCCCGGCCCGGCGGGCGGCCGTGACGGGGCGCGTGGAGACCGGGCACCAGCGACCGCGGGCGGGCGGATCGAAAGCCGGGGCCGCGGCGGCGATGATCGCGGCGGCCCTGGTCCTCCTCTCCGCCGGGCCGGCCCGGGCGCACGGCGAGCACGAGGGGCGCGGCGCGCCGGCGGTGCCGCAGCTCGAGGGCCGGCCGACCACGGTCGTGACCTACGCCGACAACCGCCTGACCGTGACCTTCGGGCCGGTGGACCTCCCCTCGGCGCACGAGGGCGAACTCGCGGCCAGCCTGCCGAAGCACGTCTTCGAGGTGCCGGAGGACATGGCGCTGGTCGCCTTCAAGGCCGCCGTCTTCACGAAGGACGGGACGCCGCTCCCCCGTCAATACCTCCACCACATCCTGCTCATCAACCTCAGCCGGGAGAGCCGCTCCTGTCCGGGCGAGCCCCTCTTCTTCGCCGGCGCCGGCATGGAGATGGCGGAGGCGCGGTTCCCGGAGGGGTACGGCGTGCCCCTGGCCAAGGGCCAGAAGGTGATGGCGATCGTCGCCTTCTACCACGGCGCCCCGCCGACCAAGGACGTCATGGCCGGCTTCACGATGGAGATGGCGCCCAAGGGGACGGCGGTCCGGCCGATGGAGGTCTACCAGGTCGGCGTCAACGTCGTCTGCTACAGCCAGTTCTCGAAGCGCCGGAGCGACGAGACCGACGAGGGCATCGAGGTCCGCCCGGGCGTCCAGGTGGACCGGGCGCCGCTCCGCTTCACGATGGACGGCTGCGTGCGGTTCGCCTACCCGCACGGCCACGACCAGGTCCTGCTCATCGCGCTGGAGGACAAGACCGCCCGCCGGACCCTGCTGCGCACCGTCCCGGACGTGGACCCCGACGGCGCCTTCCGCGCCTTCCCCCCGCACCAGATCTTCCGGGACGCGCGGGGCTTCGATGTGACGACGAGCCACGAGTACGACATCCTCATGGTCCATCACCGGCCACTGCAGGACGCCCGCGTCAACCACGGCATGGGCAACTACCTCCTCTACATGACGCCGGGCGGTTGCGCCGCCGGCGATCCGCCGGCGCCCGACACCCCCTTCCGCTGAAGCCCCCGTCATCGCGAGCCGATCGGGCGGACCCGCCCGCGCGCGGCGACGGCCGCGCGCGGACGCGGCACGGCCGGGAGTGCGAACGAAGCGGCGAGCCCGCCCGCCAGCATGCATGGCAGTCGCCTGCCGGCTTGTCGCAGCCGCGAATCCGCGGTTGCCGTACAAGCGTTCATGAATCATGCGGGCTAGGATGAGCGCAGCCGGTGGCGGACGGCGAGATAGGTCAGGTTGGCCCGGCCGCGGACCTTGAGCTTGCCGCGCAGCCGATTGATGTGTCCCTCGACGGTCCGCACGCTGAGGCGCAGCGCGTCGGCGATGTCCTGGTTGGACAACCCCTCCCCGAGCAGGCGAAACACCTCCCGCTCCCGGCGGCTGAGCTCCGCCAGCCGGGCTTCGAGCCGCGGGGGGAGCGCCTGCGCGTTCGGCCGAGCCTCATCGGCCGGATAGAGCAGGCCCTCCGCCGCTCGGCTCGCCTGAGTCTCGCCCAGATAGACCGTGAGCCGGCAGTGGGTCGGCGTCTCGCCCTCGTCGCGCTGGATAGACACCTTGCTCTGGCCGAACAGGTCGGCGGCCACGCCGCCGAGCATTCCGGCCTCCAGGTGGCAGATGGACGGGTCCGCGTGCGGGAGCTGCCCGAACGGACAGACGGGCACGCTGAGCGTGACGGCCTCCTCGGTCGCCTCCCGGACCGCGCAGTCCCAGCCCGCCTGTTGCGTGAGACAGGAGACGAACCGGAGGTAGTCCTTCGACGAGACGGGCAGGGCGGGCCGCTCCTCCCCGGGCAGCGCCCGGTACGCCTCGCGGCCGATCCGCTCGCCGATCTGGCGGAGGAACCGCTGGTAGACGGAGGGGTGCAGCACTTCCCGGGCCGACCCCAGCGCGTGATCGAGAGACGCCTGTAGGAACGCCAGCAGCGTGGATTCCCGAGACCGGGGCTTGGGGGGGCGAGACATGGGCCACCGTCGTGGTCCGCCGGCCGGTCGCTACCGGAAGGCCGGGGTGGCCGCAAGGTACATGAGAGTCCGGTTCAATGCAAGCCCGACGGCGCCGCGGGTTTGCCGCGCCGCCGTGATCGCGTGGTGTCGCGCGGCTTCGGCGCGTGGTTCTTCCCGTCAGGTTTCTCCCTCGGCGACCGATAACGCCTTGGACATCGCGGGCGCAGCGAAGGGGGCGCGGATGAGTGGAGGCCCGATCACGATGGCGAGGGATGGCGCGGGTTCCGAGGGACACGGCGTTCGGTCCGCCGTCGCCGCCCTGGAGTCTTCGGTCGGCAAGTGGGGGCGCGTGCTCATCGCCGAAGACGATGAGCCCGTCCGCCGGTTTCTCTGCGACTGTCTCAGGAGGGCGGGATACCTGTGCGATGGCGTCGGGACGGCCGCCGAGGCCACGGAAGCCCTGGCGTCCCATGCCTACGACCTGCTCCTCACCGACATCAACCTGCCGGACAGCGCGACCCTGGCGTACCTAGAGGTCCATCGGAGTCGGGAGCCCTCCGTGCCCGTCATCGTCATCACGGGCTATCCGTCCCTCGAGACCGCGATCGAGGCGGTCCGCCTGTCCGTGGAGGACTATCTCGTCAAGCCGCTGGACGAGCGCCTGTTGGTCGAGGCCGTCGGCACGGCGATCGGCAAGGGCAGGCTCCTGCGGGTCCTGCGTCGCGTCCGCGAGGACATGCACGCGTGGGGGGCGGCGATGGACCGGCTGGAGCGTTCGCTGCTGAGCGGCGAGGGGCTCTCGGGAGGCGCGGCGGCGGCGGCGATGGTCGAGCACCTTCGGGCCCAGACGACGCAACTGCTCGGCCTGGTGGCGGAGAGCCTCAGGGCTGCGCTGGAGGGCAGCCGACGGGCGGGGCTCGGGCACCGACCGACGGACCTCTGCCTGGCGATCCACTGCCCCCGGAGGATCCGCTATGAGGGGGCCCTGCAACGGGCGGTCGACGTCCTCGCGAAAACCAAGACCACGTTCAAGTCCCGGGATCTGGGCGAGTTGCGGCGGGCGCTGGTGGAGACGCTCGGGCCTGACGCCGGTGCCTGATCTCGGCCGCGCCTCGGCCCGCCGCGTGCGCGGGCGATCGTCTCGGCGGGCGGGGCGCGGGACCCCGCCCGGCGGAGGCGCGTTCGGGTGTCGGAACGGACGCCGCCGGCGCCTTGCCGACGGGCCCCGGGGGGTGAGGTGCGATGAGCAAGGGGCCGCGCATGCGCCGACGACGCGCCGCGTTCCTGCGGATCCTCTCCTGCGACCGGTTGCCGGTCCTCGTGCTCGTCGTCGCGGCGCTGGCCCTCCTCGTCGGGGGACTCATCCTCCGGTACGTCGAGTCCAGACTCGTGGCGTCCGCGGGGGAGAGCCTCGCCCTGGCCGCGGTGGACATCGCGGGCAAGCTCGACATGCTGCTCGCCGAGCGGTATGGCGACATCCAGCTCCTGACCCGCGTGCCCGTCATGCGGCGGGGCGATCCGGAGGCCCTCACGCGGTACCTGCTCGCCGTGCAGGAGGCCTATCCCCTGTACACGGCGCTGGACGTCACCGACGCCACGGGACGGGTCCTGGCCTCCACCGAGCCCGAGCACGTGGGGGCGGATTGGAGCGGCACCCCGGGCTTCCGGGCGGCCAAGGCCGGCCGGCGCGTGGACGTTCAGGAGGCCGTCCGGGACGAGGACGGGATGCCCGCGGTGGCGCTGGCGGGCCGCCTCGCCGGCCCGCGCGGGGAGTTTCTCGGCGCGGTGGAGGCCCAGGTGGGCCTCCCCGTGCTGGAGGACGTGTTCGCCCGCACGGTGAACGCGCTGCAGGCCCAGTGGGGCACGGCGGCGCGGATCGAGTACCAGTTCCTGGACCGCGACGGCCGAGTGATCGTGGATTCCTTCCTGCGGGAGGAGGGGCGGGTCAACCTCAAGGGCATGCGCGTGGCCTCGGCCCTCCTGTTCGATTCGGCTCCGCCGGGCTTCGTGGAGGAGCGGCACGCGCGGCGCGACGTGGAGGTGGTGACGGGGTACGCGAGGACGAAGGGCATCGAGGACCTCGGCACCCTGCAGTGGGGGGTGCTGGTGCGGGTGGACCGGAGCGACCTCCTGAGGCCGATCCGGACGGTCGTCTGGACGATCGGCGCGGCGGGCGCCTGCCTGCTCTTGCCCCTCATCGGCGTCCTGGTCTGGGCCGGCGGCCGGCTGGCGAAGACCATGAAAGAGCTGGACGCGAACAACCGGGAGCTGGCCGCCGCCCGCGACCAGGCGCTGGAGGCGGTCCGGCTCAAGTCGGCCTTCCTGGCCATGATGAGCCACGAGATTCGGACGCCCATGAACGGCGTGCTGGGCATGACCAGCCTGCTCCTCGAGGAGGACTTGACGCCGGAGCAGCGGGAGTTCGCCGAGACCATCCGCACCAGCGGCGAGCACTTGCTCACGGTCATCAACGACATCCTCGACTACTCCAAGATCGAAGCGGGCCGGATGACCCTGGACATCATCGACTTCGACCTGCGCGCGACCGTGGACGGCGTGGTGGACATGATGGCCGAGCGGGCCTTCAGCAAGGGGCTGAACCTCGCCTGCCTGTTCCACGCGGACGTCCCGACGGCCCTCCGCGGCGACCCCGGCCGGGTCCGTCAGATCCTGCTCAACCTGGTGGGGAACGCCGTCCGGTTCACGGAGCAGGGCGAGGTGGTCGTGCACGTCAAGCCGGCCGAGCAGGCCGTGGACCGGGTCACGATCCGCTTCGAGGTCCAGGACACGGGGATCGGCCTGACGCCGGAGGCGCAGCGGCGCCTCTTCCAGCCCTTCACCCAGGCCGACAGCTCGACGACGCGCCGGTACGGGGGCACGGGCCTGGGGCTGGCCATCTGCAAGCAGCTCACCGAACTCATGGGGGGCCGGATCGGCGTGGACAGCCGGCCCGGCGCGGGCAGCACCTTTTGGTTCACGGCCCGGTTCGACCGGCAGCCGGCGGCCGCGTCGGCGGCGGAGGCGCCCGCGGCGCGCCTGCAGGGGCTGCGGGTCTGCCTCGTGGACGACGAGCCGACCAACCGCCGCCTCCTGGAGCTCCAGGCCGCGCGGTGGGGGATCCGCTGCCTCTCGGCGGAGCACGGCTACCAGGCGCTCGAACTCCTGCGGGAGGCGGCGGCCCGCGGCTGCGCCTGCGACGTGGCGATCGTGGACATGCAGATGCCGGGGATGGACGGCCTGGAGCTGGGCCGGGCGATCAAGGCCGATCCGGCGCTGGCGGCCACCAAGCTGATCCTCATGACGTCGCTGGGCCGGCGGGGCGACGCCCGGGCGGCGCAGGAGGCCGGGTACGCGGCCTACCTCACCAAGCCGGTGCGGGGCACCCAGCTCTACGAGTGTCTCGTGGCGGTGAGCCAATCGCCGCCGGCTCCCGCGGGCGCCGCGGCGGCCGGGGACACGGCCGCCCGCCCGCTCGTGACCCGGCACAGCCTCGCCGAAGCCCGGAGCCGGACCGGCGCCCGGCTGCTCCTGGCCGAAGACCACGTCATCAGCCAGAAGGTCATCCTCCGCATGCTCGACAAGCTCGGGTACCGCGTGGACCTGGTGACCAGCGGCGTCCAGGCGGTGGAGGCCATCTCGCATACGCGCTACGACGCGGTCCTGATGGACTGCCACATGCCCGAGATGGACGGGCTGAAGGCCACCGCCGAGGTCCGTCGGCGGGAGGCGGGCGGCGCCCGCCTCCCGATCATCGCCATGACCGCGAACGCCATGCCGGAGGATCGGGACGCCTGTCTGGCCGCCGGCATGGACGACTTCATTCCCAAGCCCGTCCAGCCCGCGGTGCTGGCCGCGACGCTGGCGCGCTGGGTCGGCGCGCCCGCGAAGCACGACAAGGAGACCCGCCCATGTCCATCCTGATCGTCGAGGACAACGCGGTCAACGCCAAGCTGCTGACGCTCATGCTCAGGGGCAGCGGGTACCGGACGCTGCTGGCGCAGCACGGACGGGAGGCGCTGGACAAGCTCGCGACGGACGGCGGCGTGCAGCTCATCATCACCGACGTGATGATGCCCGAGATGGACGGCCTGGAGTTCGTGGCCCGGCTCAAGACCCTGCCGTTCGGCGAGGACATCCCGATTCTCCTGACCTCGGCCCACGCCGACGAGGAGACCGTCAACAAGGCGAGTCGGTTGGGCTGCCGGGAGTTCCTGGTCAAGCCCGTGGACCGGCGGCAGTTGCTGGACCGGGTCGAGCGGCTGTTGCGGTGCGCCCCGGTGACCCTTCGCGACTGCGAGGCCGTCAAGAGCAAGCTGGGCATCCGGGCGGCGGAATACCATCACCTGGCCACCGTCTTCGCGGTCCAGGTGGCCGCCGCCGTGCCGCTTCTCGAGGCGGAACAGGGCGAGTCCGAGGAGGAAATGTCCGACGGCCTGAAGCGCCTGCTCCGGGAGCTCGCGGAAAGCGCCGCCCTGATCGGCGCGGAGAAATTCCTGCGGCTCTACGAGCGCCTCAAGAGGGGCGGCCGGCTGGTCCGGTCGCAATGCGCGGCCGTCCTCAAGGCGTTCCAGGAGTTGACCCCGGCCCTGAAGGCCGCCAAGGACGAGGGCGCGAACCACGGCAAGCGGCCGCACCGGCCGGTCTCGGCGGCCGGCCCGGCGCCGGCCGCCGAGACCGAGGAGACGGGGCATCTCAAGCTCGCCGACGAGCGCCGGCGGGACTGGCTCGGCCGGGGCCCGATGTGAGCCGGCGGCTCGCCCGGGCCGCCGGGCCCGAGAGATGCGTGCGACCACCCGACGAATCGGGGACAAACTCGCCTTGACAGGGTCGGCCGCCGGTCCTACAATCCCCCCCCGCTGACAGCCATGCGCTGACAGGCGCCCATTCCAGTGTGTCGGGGCGGTGTCCGGCCAGTCCCGCTCAGGTCCAGTCCGAGCCCATCCATACCGCAGCCCTACGGATGGCGGTGGGGAGCGTCACGATGGCCGGCTTCCCTCCCCCGCCGGCCGCTCTGGATGATGATGAAGACATCGCCTCGGTGGCCCCCCCATCCCGGCGTGCCCGGCGCCGTCCCGGCGGAAGCCCCAGGGTGTCGTGCCGACCGGCCCATCCGGCCGGCCGCGACGCGGTGCAGGGGGAAGCGGCCGGGATGACCCCCAGGGAAACCCTCCACGATATCGAGGACCGCGAGGACCGGGGACGTCGCGCGCGCGAGGCGGCGCCGGACGCGGCGTCGGCCCATCTTCTGGTCGTGGACGACGAGGAGACCGTCCGGCACCTGCTCGCCGACGTTCTGCGAGGGGAGGGGTTCCACGTGACCGCCGTCGCCGACCCCCGCGAGGCGATCGAGGTCGTGGACCGCACCCCCGTCCAGCTCCTGCTCACCGACCTCAAGATGCCCGGCATGGACGGCATCGAGCTGCTCCAGCGGGTGCGGCGGCGGGAGGCGGGCCTGCCGGTGATCGTGATGACCGCCTACGGCACCATCGACCAGGCGGTCGAGGCGATCAAGGCCGGCGCCGCCGAGTTCGTCACCAAGCCCTTCGACCTCGACGCGGTCGTGCTCATGGTCAGGAAGACGCTGGACGTGCAGCGCCTCCGCCGGGAGCACCGCCTGCTCAAGGCCACCGTGCAGGCGACCCATCAGCTCAAGTACCTCATCGGGACGAGCCGGGCGATGCAGGACGTCTATGCGTTCGCGGAACGGGTCGCGGACTGCGACAGCACGGTGCTCATCCAGGGAGAGAGCGGGACGGGCAAGGAGCTGCTGGCGAGGATGCTGCACTTCAACAGCGCCCGTCGCGAAGGGCCCTGGGTGGCCATGAACTGCGCCGCGCTCCCGGAGCCGTTGGTCGAAGCCGAGCTGTTCGGCCACGAGAAGGGGGCGTTCACGGGGGCGGTGCAGACCAGGCAGGGGCGGTTCGAGCTGGCGCACGGCGGCACGCTGTTCCTCGACGAGGTCGGGGAGATGAGCCCGGGCACGCAGGTCCGGCTGTTGCGGGTGTTGCAGGAGCGGTGCCTGGAGCGGGTCGGTGGGTCCAGGACCATCCACGTGGACGTCCGCATCATCGCGGCCACGAACCAGGACCTCGAGCGGATGGTGCGCGACGGCCGGTTCCGCCGGGACCTCTACTACCGGCTCAGCGTCATCCCTATGACCATGCCGCCCCTGCGCGAGCGGGTCGAGGACATTCCCCTGCTGGTGGACCATTTCCTGAGCCGCTTCAACAAGCTCAAGGGGACCGCGGTGCAGGGCGTGGAGCCCGCGGCCATGGCCCGGCTCTGCGCCCATGCCTGGCCGGGCAACGTCCGCGAGCTGGAGAACGCGGTCGAATGGATCGTGACCCTCAAGCGGACCGGTCTGGCCGGCGAGGCCGACCTGCCCCGCACGCTCCTCGACGAGACGTCGCCCCGGACGGCCGACGGCGCGGCGGCGCCGGCGACCGGCCCGGCGCCCCCCGACGTGGCCGGTCTGGCCAGCCTCGACCTGGTGGCCGAGATCGAGCGCTACGAGACGCAGCTCATCCAGGAGGCCCTCAGGCGCGCCGGCGGGGTGACGAGCCGGGCCGCCCGGCTGTTGAGCGTCAATCGCACCACCCTCGTCGAGAAGCTCAAACGCAAGGGCATCCTCCGGAGTCCGTCGGAGCCGTCACCCGGACCGGGGAACGAGCATGCCCGACCGTGACGTCCAGCGCGTCCTGATCATCGACGATCAACAGGACGACATCGAGCTGGCCACGGCGGCGCTGCTGGAGTGCCACCCGGACTGGGTCGTCGAGGTCGCGCGCTCGGCCGAGGAGGGGCTGCGCAAGGCCGACCAGGCGGGATGGGCGCTGATCCTCCTGGACCACCACCTCCCCCACAAGGACGGGCTGGAGATCCTCCCCGCCCTGCGACGGCGGGCGCCGGAGGCGGGCATCGTCATGCTGACGGCGCACGGGGACGAGCGGGTGGCCGTCGAGGCCATGCGCAGCGGCGCCGACTATTACCAGCCCAAATCCAGCGGCTTCCTGGCCGCCCTCCCCCTGGTCGCGCGGGAAGTGCTGGAGAAGTGCCGCCTCCGGTCCGCCCTCGCGCGGGCGGAAGGCCGCTACCGCCGCCTGATCGAGAGCGTCACGGACATCGTGTACGACCTGGATGCGGAGGGGCGCTTCCAGTACGTCAGCGCGGCCGCCCACGAGACGCTCGGCTATGCCCCCGAGGAGATGGTCGGCCAGCCCTACCGCCGGTTCCTGCACCCGGACGACCTGGCCTCGTGCGGCCGGCAGTTTCACGAGCGGCGCACCGGGGCCCGCGCGACCAGACACCTGGCGGTGCGGCTGATCACCAAGGCCGGCGAGGCCAAGGAGTTCGAGGTGAGCGCCGCGGGCGTGTACGACGAGGCCCGGCGCTTCCAGGCCACGGCCGGCCTGGCGCGGGACGTCACGCAGCGGAAGCGGGCGGAGGAGGCGCTGCGCGCCGCCGAGGCGCAGCTCCGGCAGGCCCAGAAGCTGGAGGCGGTCGGCCGGCTGGCCGGCGGGATCGCGCACGATTTCAACAACCTGCTCACGCCGATCCTCGGCTACGCCAAGCGCCTGGCCAGGCGGCTGCCGGAGAGTGGCGACGCGGCGAGGGAGGCCGACCTGATCGTCCGCGCGGCGGCGCGCGCGGCGGAGCTCACCGGGCAGTTGCTCGCGTTCAGCCGGCATCAGATCGGCTCGCCCAGGGTCCTGGACGTGAATCGTCAGCTTCGGGCGATGGAAAGCCTGTTGCGGTCGGCGATCGGGGAGCGCATCGCGCTCGAGGTCCTGCCCGGACGGGACCTGCGGCGCGTCGTCATGGACCCCGGCCAGCTCGACCAGGTCATCCTGAACCTGGCCCTCAACGCCCGCGATGCGATGCCGCAGGGCGGGACGCTGAGCCTCAGGAGCGACAACGCGACCGAGGACATGACGTCGCATCCCCTCGTCACGCGCGGCCGGTACGTGCGGCTGAGCGTCGAGGACACGGGCGAGGGGATGTCGGAAGAGGTCCTGTCGCGGATCTTCGAGCCGTTCTACACGACGAAGGCGCCGGGCCAGGGGACCGGGCTGGGCCTCGCGATCGTGGACAGGATCGTCACACAGGCCGGAGGCTTCGTCGAAGTGCGCAGCCTCGTCGGCCGGGGGACCACGGTCCAGGTGTTCTTGCCCGCCACCGAGGAACCGGCGCGGCCGGACGAGGGCGAGGACGGGGGGCAGACCGGCCGGTACCGCGGCACGGAAACCATCCTCCTCGTGGACGACAACCGGGGGGTCCGCACCTTCCTCGCCAAGGCCCTCCGGTCCCTGGGCTATACGGTCCTGGAGGCGGCCGACGGCGAGGAGGCCGTCCGGCTGACCGAGCACCACCAGGGTCCGCTCGATCTCCTCCTGTCCGACGTCGTGATGCCCCGGATGAGCGGCTGGGAACTGGTCAGGACGTTACGGCGGCGCCGGGCGGCGCTCCCCGTCCTGCTCATCTCCGGCTATCCCTCCCTGGAGGGAGTGGAGCGCGATCAGGGCGAGGAGGGGGAGGAGATCGTCCGCAAGCCCTTTGCCAGCGAGGAGCTGGCCAAGCGCATCCGATCCCTGCTGGACCGGAGAAAAAGAACCGCATGACCGTCCCGTGGCCGCGTCCCGCCGCTCCGGCCGTCCGCCCATAGGGCGAAGGCCCTAGTTGCCCGCCTGACCTCCATCATAGGCCGACCTGAAGCCGGTCAGCGTCGGCGTCGCCGCTTCCCGCTAGGGTGCCCCTCGCGATCATCCGCATGGTCGGGGTCGAGGGAGGCCGACCGAGCAGGGAGGTGGCACGATGAGAGGGGGACGGGTTCGCGGCCGGTCGAGGCGGTGGGCGTCGCTCCTGGCGTTCGCCGTCGCGGCCGTCGGCCTCTGGCCGGCCTCGCCCGCCGTCGCGGGCGAAAATCAGGTGTTCTTCCGGGGCGGCTTCGCCGGGCTGACGAGCAACCGGGCCAACGAGGTGTTCACCGACGTCTTCGGTCGCAACAACATGTTGAACGACGGGACGCTGGGCTGGTACTTCGGCGCCGGCCTGGACCAGGGGATGCACAAAAACTTCCTCGGCGTCCAGGGCATGTCGCTGATGGGCGAGATCGGGATCGAGTACAAGCGCTTCAGCTCGCAGGTCGTCACGGAGGCGGTGCCCTCCACCTGCGCGGGCGCGCTCGGCGGGGCGGCGCCCGGCTGTTCGGTCCGAAACGCCAAGGTGCCGCTCACGATGTTGACCGTGGACGTGGCGCCGAAGCTCAAGTTCCGCGAGGGCGAGAAACTCCGCCCCTGGATCATCCCGATCGGCGTGGATTTCCACGTGATCAGCCCGCCCTCGAACGCGACGACCTACCTGGACATGGGCGTGCAGTGGGGCGCCGGCGTGGAATACAACGTCTGGGGGCCCGTGAACCTCGGGTTCGACGCGCGCTACCACTACGCGTTCAACATGACCCAGACAACGAACAGCTTCTATACGGCGGGCGGATATGTCGGCGTGATGTACTGAATGACGGGCGGTCGAACCCGTCTGGGGAGTTTTGCGACAGACCGGCGCCCGGTCCGGGGCGGGATGCCTCCGTCGGCCTGAAGAATCGGGGTCGGGCAGCCGGTCGAAGCACTGGAAAACCCAAGGCTTCGCCGACGGGGGGCCTCTCGGGTCGGCTCCGGGATGGGTTGGTGTCGCCCTTGCATGGAACGCCCGTTTGACGGTATGTTCGCGGGCCGCTTCCTGGGAGGCCGGTACCCATCCCGGACAGCCGCTATGAAGCGAAAACTCAACCTCATCGAGGATTGCGGGACCTGTCCGCACCGCGGGCTCTCGGTGCTCTGCGACGTATCCGGGGAGGACCTCGCGGCGTTCCAGCGCATCAAACGCACGCTCAGCTACGAACCGCACCAGACCGTCTTCTACGAAGGCCACGCCTGCCTGGGTTTCTACCTCCTCTGTCGCGGGAAGGTGAAGCTCACCCGCTCCTCCTCGCGCGGCCAGCGCCAGATCCTCGGCATCCTGGAGGGCAGCGAGCTGATCGAGAAGCACGCCTTCCGGGAGCGGGCGGTCCACGAGGCGACCTGCGAGACGATGGAGCCCTCGCAGATCTGCCTCATCGAGAAGGAGCCCTACCTCGCGCTCCTGCGCCACAACGGAGACCTGGCGATCAAGCTGATCCAATTGCTCTCCAGCGAGCTGGGCGTGAACATGGACCAGCTCGACCGCTTCACCTTCAAGACCGCCCGCGAACGGCTCGCCGCCCTCCTGCTCGACCTGGCCGAGCGCTTCGGCAAGGCGGTCGGGGACCAGGTCGTCCTCGGCCTCGTGCTGAAGCGGGAGGAGATCGCCGAGATGGCCGGCGTGACCGTGGAGACGGTGATCCGGCTGCTCGGGAGCTTCCGCGAGGAGGGGCTCGTCAAGGTCGAGGGCCGCTCCATCACCGTGCTGAACCGGGACCGCCTGGCCCGCATCGCCAGGGCCTAGCGTCCTTGCGTCCGCTCCGTCGCCTGGGCCGAAGGGCCCAGGCCAAACCCTGACATCCATCAACAAACCGCCTGGGCCATGACAGCGCGCGGGCGCCGGCGCCCACGGTATGGTGCCTCGTTGCCCAGGAGGGACCAGCCTATGCGCGCTTCCCGCTCGTCCGGCGTCGCGCTGCCCCGTCCGCCGGGTCGCCGTCCGCTTCCGGGCCACGAGGTGGACCCCGTCGCCCTCCTGGCCCGCGAACACCAGGTCATCCTCGAGCGCCTCCACCTCATCGAGCTCGCCGTCGCGCCGCGGCCGGATGCGCGTGGGGCGCGGACCCTGGACCGCGCCACCCTCCGCGAGCTGCTCGACTTCTTCACCGATCGGGTGAGCGTCCATTTCGAGCGGGAGGCGGTGCTGATCAGCGCCCTGAGCCGCGCCCTCAGCGGCAGCGGGCACGGGCGGGCGGGGTTTGAAAGCCTCCTCGCGGAGCACCGGGCCTTGAAAGCCGAGGCGCTGCGGCTCGCCGGGCGGCTGGAGGCGGGGCGGAGCCGGGCCGCCGGCGCCGAGGCGGCGGACCTGGCCCGCCTCCGGGCCTTCGTGCGGCATTACCGGACCCACATCGCCTGGGAGGAGCGGATCCTCTTCCTCCTCGCGCGGGTGCGGCTCACGGACGAGCAGCGGGCGAGGATCGGCGACCGGATGCTGGCGGTGTGAGGGGCGGCCGGAGCGCGGGCCGCCGCGACGCCCGGCGGTTTCAGCAGGGATGCTCGCTCCAGGCGCGGAGCACATGGCCGGCGTCGAAAGTGAGCCGGTACTCCGTGCAGGAGGAGGGGGCGAAGGGCGGGTCCGGCTCGTAGGCGAGGTGGCGGTAGGTCCAGACCGCGCCGCCGCCGGGCTGCGGCGTGTCGGTGAGCGGCGAGCCGTAGCGGCTCTTGACCTCCTCCTGCGTGGCCCGGTCCCTGGCCGTCTCCAAGTCGTGCAGCATCTTGGGCGTCGCGCAGCCGGCGAGCAGCAGCGCCAGGACGAGCAGGCCGCGCGTCATGATCCTCCCTCCGGCCGCCCCTTCTCGATCTTCGCCCAGGAATCCCGCAGCGGCACGGTCCGGTTGAAGACGAGGCGGTCCTTCGTCGAATCCGGGTCCACGCAGAAGTAGCCCTGCCGCTCGAACTGAAAGCGGCTGCCCGGCGCGGCGCCGGCGAGACCCGGCTCGACCAGGCAGCCGGTGAGCCGCTCCAGCGAGGCGGGGTTCAGCGAGGCCGTGTAGTCCCGCCCCTCGGCCGCGTCGTCCGGGTCGGCCTTCAGGAACAGCGGCTCGTAGAGGCGGACCTCGGCGGGGCGCGCGTGGGCCGCCGACACCCAGTGCAGCGTGCCCGGGACCTTGCGGCCCTCGCCGGCCGACCGGCTCCTGGTTTCCGGGTCGTAGCGGCAGCGCAGCTCGACGACCCGCCCGGCCTCGTCCTTCACCACCCCGACGCACTTGACGATGTAGGCGTAGCGCAGCCGTACCTCCCGGCCCGGCGAGAGGCGGAAGAATTTCTTGGGTGGCACCTCGCGGAAGTCCTCCTGCTCGACGTAGAGCACGCGCGAGAAGGGCACCGTGCGGGTGCCCGCGGCCGGGTCCTCCGGGTTGTTGACCGCCTCCAGCTCCTCCACCTTCCCCTCCGGATAGTTCTCGATCACGAGCTTGAGCGGCCGCAGGACGGCCATCACGCGCGGGGCGCGCTTGTTGAGGTCCTCCCGCAGGATGTGCTCCAGCAGCGCCATCTCCACGACCGCGTCGCGCTTGGCCACGCCGATCTGCTCGCAGAAGGCGCGGATCGCCTCCGGGGTGTAGCCGCGCCGGCGCAGCCCCTTGAGCGTCGGCAGGCGGGGGTCGTCCCAGCCGCGGACGAGGCCCTTCTGGACCAGGTCCAGCAGCTTGCGCTTGCTCATCACCGTGTGCGTGAGGTTCAGCCGCGCGAACTCGATCTGCCGGGGCCGGCAGGGCGCGTCCGCCTGCTCCAGCACCCAGTCGTAGAGCGGCCGATGGTCCTCGAACTCCAGCGTGCAGATGGAATGGGTGATGCCCTCGATCGCGTCGGAGAGCGGGTGGGCGTAGTCGTAGGTCGGGTAGAGGCACCAGGCGGTGCCGGTCCGGTAATGCGACGCCCGCCGGATGCGGTAGAGGACGGGGTCGCGCAGGTTCAGGTTGGGCGAGGCCATGTCGATCTTCGCCCGCAGGACGTGGGCGCCGTCCGGAAAGTCCCCGGCGCGCATCCGCGCGAAGAGGGCCAGGTTCTCCTCGACCGGCCGCGTGCGGTAGGGGCTGTCCTTCCCCGGCTCGGTCAGGGTGCCCCGGTGGGCGCGGATCTCGTCGGCGCTCAGGCTGTCCACGTAGGCCTTGCCCTTGCGGATCAGCGTCACCGCGAACTCGTAGAGCTGCTCGAAGTAGTCCGAGGCGTAGAACAGCTTGTCGCGCCAATCGAAGCCCAGCCAGCGGACGTCCTCCTGGATCGCCTCGACGTACTCGGGGTCCTCCGTCGTCGGGTTCGTGTCGTCGAACCGGAGGTGGCAGACGCCGCCGTACTCCGCGGCGATGCCGAAGTTCAGGCAGATGGACTTGGCGTGGCCGATGTGCAGGTAGCCGTTGGGCTCGGGGGGGAAGCGGGTCGCGACGCGGCCCCCGTGCTTGCCCGCGCGCACGTCCTGGGCCACGATGGCGCGGATGAAGTCGCAGGGGCCGGTGGTGTCCGGCGTCGTCATGGGTCCATATCTATCACAGTCGGGGCCGCCGACGGAATGGCCGTGGGGCCGGCCGATGACGGCCCGCGGCGAAAGGCCGTATAATCCGCCCGCAGGGCCCCGAACCGGGAGAAACGACGATGCGGCTCCGCCTCCACGCCGGGTCGCTCCGCTGGCTGCTCCTGCTGCCGCTGTGCCTGGGCGGCTGCGCGGGCCTCTACTTCCGCGAGGCGCCGGAGCCCCCCGCGCCGGTCCGCTACGCGCTCGACGCCTGGCCCTACCGCGACTACTGGACCGGCCTCGTCTTCAACGGCGAGAAGATCGGGCTCACGCACCTGGCGCTCTCCCCCGCGGAGGGCGGCTACGAGGTCCGATCGGAGGCGCTCCTGGCCGTCCGCTTCCTGGGCCTCACCAAGCGCGTCACGCTGCGCGCCC
Source organism: Candidatus Nitrospira neuquenensis (assembly GCF_979578155.1). Classification (NCBI taxonomy): domain Bacteria; kingdom Pseudomonadati; phylum Nitrospirota; class Nitrospiria; order Nitrospirales; family Nitrospiraceae; genus Nitrospira; species Candidatus Nitrospira neuquenensis. The sequence goes on from NZ_CEFZDU010000035.1 coordinate 139,896, forward strand.
GGGACTGGGTCGGCGAGGACCTGCGCCTCATCCGCTTCGCCTACGACTACGACCTGGACGGCCGGAAGATGACCGTCGCCGGCCGGGTCGAGCCGGGCCGGCTGACGGTCGAGCGCGAGACCGGCGGCCGGACCGACCGCGACGCCTTCCCGCTCGACGGTCCGCTCTATCCGACGAGCGCGATTGCGCTCTACCCGTCGAGGGAGGGGCTCGCGGTCGGCCGGACCTACGTCTATCCGGTGTACGACGGGCAGCTCCACCGGATCGCGCGCGTGACCCAGACGGTCACGGATTTCCAGGAGAGCGACCTCTACGACGGCCGCGCCTTCCGGGTGGAGACCTCGATGGACGGGCAGGACACGGAGCTCTGGCTCAACGAGCGGGCCGAGCCGGTGCTGGAGCGGGCCTGGCATGGGCTGCTGTTCTCCGCGCTGGAGCCGGAGCGGCGGGCCAAGGCGTACCTGGCGCTCGCCAGCGTCAACAAGAACGAGGCGCTGGTCGAGTACAGCCGCATCCGGGCGAACCTCCCGCTGCCGAACCCGCGCGGCGTGCGGGCGCTGCGCGTCGTGCTGGAAGGGCTGCCCGAGTCGTTCGCCGTGCCTTCCGACGACCGGCAGCGCTGCGAGCGGCGCGGGGCGGGGACCGCCTGCGCGATCCGGGTCGCCGACGCGGAGCGGCTCGCGGGGCCCGGCGCGGGGCCGGCGCTCGATGTGGCGCTCGCCCGGCACCTGGCCGCGACCCTCGCCATCCGGAGCGACGAGCCGGCGACCGTCGCGCTCGCGCGCGAGATCGCGGGCGACGCGACCGAGCCGCTCGCGAGGATCAGGCGGCTCGTCGAGTGGATCGGCGCGCACATCGCGCAGGAGCCGCTCGATGTCTTCTCCTCCGTGGATGTCCTCACGGAGCGGAAGGCCGAGTGCCAGGGCCTCGCGCTGCTCTACGCCGCCTTCGCGCGCAGCCTCGGCATCCCCACGCGCGTGACCAACGGGCTCGTCTACTCCGCCGAGCCGGAGGGGTTCCTCTACCACACCTGGGCGGAGAGCTACGTCGGCGCGGGCTGGCTGCCGGTGGATCCGACCTTCGGCCAGGTCGGGGCGGACGCGACGCACCTCAAGCTGCTCGACGGGGAGCAGCCGTCCGACCTCCTGCCGCTCGTGGATGTCGTCGGCCGCCTCCGGCTGCGGATCGAGGCGGTCGAGCCGGCCTCGTGACGTCGGGCGCATCGCGACTCCCGCCGAGGGGGGATGGCGGCCCGGCCGCCGGCGGCCTATGCTGGGGGCTCACGATGGCGCGACGGATGACAGCGGGCCGGTTGGCGGCGGCCGTCGCGGTCTGCGGCCTGCTCGCGGCGCCCGTCGTCCCGGCCGCCGCCGCGCCGCCGGCCCCGGCGGCGGCGGAGGCGGACACGCGCCGGGCGGCGGAGGCGAAGCAGGCGGCGGCGCTGGCGTGGCAACGGCAGGCCGAGCAGGCCGCGGAGCCGGCGCCGCTCCTCGCGCAGGCGATCGCCGCCTACCGGGAGGCTCTTGCGCTCCTGGGCGACGACCGGGACTCGCCCCTTTACGCCGAGCTCCTGACCAGCCTCGGCGTGGCCCACCGGCTGCTCGCGGAGGCCGGCGTCGAGCCGGCGATCAACCTCGCCTATTCGAGCAGCTTCCTCAAGGAATCGTGGAGCCGCCAGGAGGCGCTGGGCAACCGCGCCGGTCTTGCCGCCTCCCAGAACAGCCTCGGGCTCACCTACCGGCTCATCGGTGAGACCGCCGAGGAGCCGGCGGAGCCGCTGAGCCGGTCCGAGGACGCCCTGCAGTTGGCCGCGAAGAACTGGCGCAGCCTCGGCGCCTGGGACGCCTATGCGGGCACGCTCAACAACCTCGGCCTCACCTACCAGGTCCTGGCCCGGCGCGGCATCCACGCGGAGCACAACCTGCGCCGCTCGGTCCTCTACCTGCAGGAGGCCGTGGCCCAGCGCCGGAAGCAGCAGGCCTGGCTCGGCTACGCGCGGGCCCAGGCCAACCTCGCCGCGGCCCACCGGCTGCTCGCGGAGGCGGGCGTCGAGCCGGCGGCCCACCTCCTGGCCGCCCGCGAGGCCTATGACGAGGCCCTGCGGGTCTTCGCCGAAACGGGCCGGGCCGACGTCCGCGAGCAGGTCAAAGACGACCTGCTCCGGGTGCTGCGGGTCTTGATCGAGGCCGGCATCGACCCCGACGGCAATCGGGCCAGGCTCAAGGAGCTGCAGGCCTCCGGCCCGTGACCGGCCGCGCCGGCGCCGAGCCGGACGTCGCGCGCGTGACGCCTCACGGTGGAATCGTGATATATCACGGCCGGCGCGCTCCCTTTCTCGCCGCGCGCCGCCCCTCGCCGCTGAACTCCAGCCATCCCGCAGGGTTACGGTCATCTCGGTCGAAGGGGCCTTCGGCATGGTCGTTGCTGTACCGCCCGGCGAGGCCGGAGCTCCGGCACGGTGCACGCCGGGCTTCCAATCGGAAGCGGCGGGCGGTTCACGCTGCAACGAGGAGGAGGTTCACCATGCGGGTTTTGCGGAGAGGCACAGCGGTCATGACGTTGTCGGGCCTGATGCTGGCGGGGCTGGCCGCCGGGGGACCGGCGGCGGCCGAGCTGCCGCGGTCGCCGGCGGCGGTCCTCGGGCCGGAGACGACCAAGCCGGCGACCTGGCTGGAGCAGCTCATGAGCCGGGTCGTGACGTACCAGACGCTGGCGGAGCAGGGGGCCGTCGCCGGCGACTTCCGGCCCTACCTGGGCCAGCTCGTGAAGGCCCGCGAGGCCTACCGGTCCGGCGACCACCAGGGCACCTATCACCGGATCAACGAATACATGGTGATGCTGGAAACGCGGGTGGGCGAGATCGATCCCCACGTCGCCGAGGCCCTGTGGGATCACTGCTATCAGGTGACGCCCGACCGCTACCACGCCCGGGACCGCCACGTGCGGGCCCACGGGGCCGAGGAGCTGAGGAAGTACGAAGAGTTCATCCGGCAGATGGAGGAGCGGGCCGGGATGTCGTTCTGAATCCCCGGGGGGCCGGGGAGGGGGGGGACGGGAAGGCGGCGGGCCGAAGGTCCGGTCGCCTTCCCGCCTCCTCCCGTGGTACAGAATGAAGGCTGTCGAAGGGAGGGCGCACCGAGCGTGAGTCGTGCAGAGCTGAACTACGAGATCCTGCTGGAGGTCACCAACATGCTGAACTCCCAGCGGGACATGGACGGGCTCTGGCGCGTCATCGCGTGGGAGATCCACAAGGTCATCTCCTGGGACCGAGCCGGCGTCACGATCTACGACGAGGCGGTGGACGGGTTCCGCTTCTACGCCGTCGTGACGAGCATGGAGCGCCCCGCGCTCAAGCCCACGACGGTCATCCCCCGGGAGGGCAGCGCCGTCGGATGGGTGTTCGAGCATCGCCGGGTCCATGTGCGGCCGAACCTGCGGGAGGAGCGGCTGTTCCTGGAGGACGAGTACTACCACCAGGAGGGGTTGGGGAGGATGATCAACCTGCCCCTGCTCGCGCGCGGGGCGTGTCTGGGCACGCTCAACATCGGGAGTATCCAGACCGGGCAGCCGGACCCGGAGGACGTCAAGTTCCTCCAGCAGGTCGCCACCCAGATCGCCTTCGCGATCGACCATGTCCAGGCCTACGAGCGGATCCAGCGGCTGAGCGAGCAGCTCAGCCGGGAGAACGAGTACCTCGCCGAGGAAGTCCGGGAGAGCCGGAACCTCGGCCGGATGGTCGGCGCGTCTCCCGCCTTCCGGCAGGTGCAGTCGCTCGTCCGCGCCGTCGCGCCCACCGACACCAGCGTGCTCATCCTCGGCGAGACGGGCACGGGCAAGGAGGTCCTCGCCCACGCGATCCACGAGCTCAGCCCGCGGCGGGCGAAGCCGTTCGTGCGCGTCAACTGCGCGGCGCTGCCCCCCGGCCTCGTGGAAAGCGAGCTCTTCGGGCACGAGAAGGGGGCGTTCACCGGCGCGGATCAGCGGCGCGCCGGCCGGTTCGAGCTGGCCGACGGCGGCACGCTCTTCCTGGATGAGATCGGCGAGATGCCCCTGGAGGCGCAGGCCAAGCTCCTGCGCGTGCTGCAGGACGGGGTCGTGGACCGCGTCGGCTCGACCAAGCCGATCGCGGTGGACGTCCGGGTCGTCGCGGCGACCAACGCGGACCTGGGCGCCGCGATCGCGAAGGGGACGTTCCGCCCGGACCTCTATTACCGCCTGCAGGTGTTTCCCATCCCGGTGCCGCCGCTCCGCCAGCGGGTGGAGGACATCCGGTTGCTCGCCGAGCACTTCCTCGCCCTCTGCGGGGCGCGATTCAAACGCTCCGGCCTCCGGCTGGACCCCGATTCGATGGAGCGCCTGGCCCGGTACCACTGGCCGGGCAACGTCCGGGAGCTGCAGAACGTGATCGAGCGCGCGGTCATCCTGGCGCCTTCGTCCACCGTCACGATCGACGAGCGGTTCCTGCCGCCGACCGTCGCGCCGACCGGCGCCGAGTCCCCGGCGAACCTCGTCGTCGTCGAGCGCAACCACATCGTCCAGGTCCTGGAGCAGACCGGCTGGCGCATCTACGGGCCGCACGGCGCCGCGCGGGTGCTCGGCATGAACCCCGAGACCCTGCGCAGCCGCCTCCGCAAGCTCGGCATCCGGCGCCGGGCCGGCGGCCGGGCCGACGCCGAAGACGTCGGCTGAGCCCGTCTGCGGCGACGCCCTCCCGCGCCGTGTTCGCGCACGGCTCACGGTGACATTTCACGACGGGCGGAACGGCCGTCCCGGTCGCCCGCCGTCCGACCGCGATACCCTCCTCATCTCAGGCCCACTTGCACCGCCGCCGGCCGATCTTCGGCGGGGCACGGCCGTTGCTTTCCCGCAAGGCGACGCCGGCCGATCCGGCGACGGACCACATCAACAGGGAGGTGCACGTGCGGCATTGGCGGACGAGGCTATCGGTGTTGGCGGTCACGGGATTCCTGCTGGCGGGACCGCCGGCCGGCGAGCGGGCCCTGGCCGGGGACCTGGGCACCCCGGGGGTGACCTACGGACCGGAGACCAGGAAGTCCGAGAACTGGATCGAGGAGCTGATGACCGGAGTCGTCGGCTACCAGACCCTCGCGGAGAAGGGCGCCTTGACGGGCGACTTCCGGCCCTACCTGGGCCAGCTCGTGAAGGCCCGCGAGGCCTACCGGTCCGGCGACCACGAGGGGACCTACCGCCTCGTCAACGAATACATGGTGATGTTGGAGACCCGGGTGGGCGGCATCGATCCGCCCGCGGCCGAGGCGCTCTGGACCCAGTGCTACCGGGTGACGCCGGCCCGCTACCATGCCCGCGAGCGGCACGTGCGGGCCCACGGGGCCGAGGAGCTGCGCCGGTACGAGGAGTTCGTCAAGCGCATGTACGAGCGGCCCCAGTGGTAGATTGACCGCGGCGGTGGGGGCGGCGGGACGGGCCAGCGCCCCGCCGCCACGCTCGGCCGCCGTGACCTCGGATGTCACGGTCCGGTGGTAGACTCCTTGGCGTCACGGCGGCGCGCCGCGGCGCGGCCGCTCACCCGAGCGAAGGAAGTGTGCCATGGCCAGGGTGCTCGTCGCGTTGATCCCGCTCGTCATCCTCCTGCGGGCCGGCGGCCGGCGGTCCCTCCGGATGGTCCTGTTGGTGTCGCTGCTCGCCGCCCAGGGCCCCGTGGCCCTCGCGGAGATCGACACCTGGACCACCGTCGATCCCATGACCGGCAGGGTGGAGACGGGCTCCCGCGTGACCCTGCCGGACGGGAGTCAGTCCTACCAGTGATCCGGTCCCTACGGCCAGGCGCCGTCCAGCGGCTCCGTGAGCCAGCCGGGGCGGGACGGGAGCCGCAACGTACCAGTCCACCGGCACGGACGGCTCGCTGGGGATCGGCCAGATCCATCCGGGCCCGTCCCCGGGCGAGCCGCCCGCCCCTTCCTCCCGACCGGGCCAGAGCTGCGGGGCAACGTGCTGCCGGGGATGGGCGGCCAGCGAACGCCCTGATCCGTGCTCTCGTCCGTGGCTCCCTGGAGATCCCACGCACCCTTCGGCTTGCCAAGGTGAGGGGGAGTCTCTATCCTGCAATCCGCCTCTGAACGGGAGGCGGTCCGGCGCGTCGAGGGGAACGCCATGCTGCGGGGAGACGAGGAACGGGGGTGGGGTTTGGTTCACCCGAGACGCAGGTGACGAGGCGCAGGGTCAAGCCCCCGCGTTGCATCGTGATCGCCGGGCCGAACGGGGCGGGCAAGACGACGCTCGCTGCGGCGTGCGGGGCGGCTGGTGCTGGTGGAGCTCAACCGCCTCGTGAAGGCGCGCGAGGACTTCGCCTTCGAAAGCACGTTCAGCGGGCGGACGTACCTTCGGCTGCTTCGGCGGTGGACGCAGCAGGGCTCTGGGGTCGAGATCGTGTTTCTGGCGCTGCCCTCGGTCGAGCTTGCGCTCCCGCGTATTGCCGCGCGAGTTCGGCAGGGAGGTCACGACGTGCCGCGGGTCCATGTGGTCCGGCGCTTTGACGTGAGTTGGCGCAAATTCCGCGTGCTCCATCGTCCGCTGGCGGATGCCTGGAAGGTCTATGACAATTCCGGTGACACGCCGCGGCTGTTGGAGAGAGGGCCATGAAATCCACGAAGTGTAAGACGGCAACGAAGGTCTTCGCGCAGGGCGTTGGCCGGGCGCTCAGGCGGCCCGCAAGACCGCGCGCCTACAATACGCCCATCGATGTCTGGGAGAACGGCAAGGTGGCGGCGAAGAGGCCTTGACGGGATTCCCCATCGCCGGCGACCCGATCCACCCGCTCACCTCTTCTCCCCCCACAATTCCGCGAGCCGCCGGGCGCGGCCGCAGTTGTGCTTGTAGAACTTGTAGCGGATCGGGTTCTTCTTGTAGAAGTCCTGGTGGTACTCCTCGGCCGGGTAGAAGGCCGTCGCGGGTGAAATCTCGGTCACCACCGGACCCGTGAAGGGCTTCGTGCGCTCCACCCGGCGCTTGGAGTCCTCGGCCAGCCGCTTCTGCTCCTCGGTCAGATAGAAGATGGCCGGCCGGTACTGGGTGCCCTGGTCGCAGAACTGGCGGTCCGGCGTCGTCGGGTCGATGTTGCGCCAGAAATGATCGAGCAGTTGGGCGTAGCCCACCTTGGCCGGATCGTAGCGCACCTCCACCGATTCCGCATGGCCGGTCCCGCCCGCCGAGACGTCCTCGTAGCTCGGGTTCGCCTTCTGGCCGCCCGCATAGCCGGACGTCACCGAGAGCACGCCGGGCACGGCCTCGAAGGCCTCTTCCATGCACCAGAAGCAGCCGCCCGCGAAGATCGCCGTCGCGTGACCGGCCCCGGGCCCGCGCTCCCCGCCAGGGGCCACCGCGGCCGTCGCCAGGAGTGATACCAGGATCAGCGCGCCCTTTCGGACGATCCCTGCGATACCCATGCCGTCCTCCTTCCGTAGGGGTCCTGTCCACCCTGTCGTCCTGACACCCGCCGCCCTTACGGCCGGCTCCGTCCGGCGCCCCGGCTCGGTTTGGCCTGAAGCGGGTCCTCCGGCCAGTCGTGCTTGGGGTAGCGGCCGCGCAACTCCTTGCGGACCTCCGCGTAGCTCCCGGCCCAGAAGCCGGCGAGGTCCTGCGTGACCTGCACCGGCCGCCGGGCCGGCGAGAGCAGGTGGAGGAGCAGCGGCACGCGCCCCTCCGCGATCCGCGGCGTCTCGCGCAGGCCGAAGACTTCCTGGAGCCGGACCGCGAGGATCGGCTGCTCGCCGGACTCGTAATCGATCGGCGCGCGCGAGCCGGTCGGCACCGTGACGTGCGTCGGCGCCTTCTTCTCCATCGCGGCGCGCAGCGTAGGGGGCAGGAGCCCGTGCAGCGCACCGGGGAGGTCCAGCCGGCGCAGGTGCTCCAGCCGCGAGAGGCCCGCGATCCAGGGCGCGAGCCAGTCGTCCAGCGTCGCCAGCAAGGCCGCGTCCGAGACATCCGGCCAGCCCGCCTCCGGCCCATCGAGGCGGCGCAGGAACAGGACCCGCGCCCGCCAGCTCCGCAGGGCCGGCGTCCAGGGGAGGCAGCCGAGCCCGCGCCGCCGGATGCCCTCCAGCAGGGCCGCCGTCACCGCCGTGGGATCGGGGTGCGGCAGGTCGCCGCGCTCCAGCACCAGCTCGCCGAGCCGCCGCTCGCGCTGCGCCGCGACCGCGCCGGCGCGGTCGTCCCACGCGACGAGGTCGAGCGTGCGGATCAGCCCGGCGCAATGGGTCTCCAAGTCGTCGCGGCTGATCGGCGCGGCCAGGAAGATGCGGCCGCGGTCGCCGCTCGCGTCGAGGTCGGCGAGGACGAGGAACTCCTCCGAGGAGAGGGGCTCCGGCTCGGTGAAGGCGGCGCCCCGGCCGTTGGCGAGCTTGTAGCGGGGCTCGGGGCCAGGCTGGCGCTGCGCGATCCGGTCCGGATAGGCGAAGGCCAGGAGCAGCCCCGCCGCCTCCACGCCGCCGGACGGCGCCGGGAGCCCCAGCCGTCGCCGCCACTGCTCGGCGATCGCGGCGATGCGACGGAGCGCCTGGCGGTCCGCGTCGCGATCGGGCTCCGCTCGGATCCCGCCGCGCAGCAGCTCCAGCCGGCGCCGGAGGTCGGCGTCGCGTCGTCCCGGCGCGGCCCGCAGCGGGTCCCGCTCGCCGAGCAGCGCGGCGAGGTCGCAGGCGAGGCCGCCAAGCTTCAGGGGGATCGCCCAGAGGACCATGTGGGCGAGGCGCGGGTGCAGGGGGAGGTCCGCTATCCGGCGGCCATGCTCGGTGATCCGGCCGTTTTCGTCCAGTGCGCCGAGCCGGCGGAGCAGCGCCGCGGCCTGGGCGGCGGCGCCGGCCGGCGGCGGGTCGAGCCAGCGGAGGCTTCGGGGCTCGTCCGCGCCCCAGCGGGCCAGCTCCAGGACTAGGCCGGCGAGGTCGGCCTCCAGGATCGCCGGCGGCCGGCGCTCGGCGAGCAACCGCTGCTCCGCCTCGGTCCAGAGTCGCAGGCAGAGGCCCGGGCCCAGGCGGCCCGCCCGGCCGCGCCGCTGCTCCGCCGCATCCCGCGAGACCTTGACCGTGGCGAGCCGCGTGAGCCCGCTGCGGGGATCGAACCGCGGAATCCGCATCAGGCCCGCGTCCACGACGACGCGCACGCCTTCGATCGTGAGGCTGGTCTCCGCGACGTCGGTGGCGAGCACGACCTTCCGTGCGCCGGGCGGCGGCGGCTCGATCGCCCGGTCCTGCGCCTCCGCCGGCAGGTCGCCGTACAGCGGCGCGAGGCGCACGTCGCTCGGGAGGCCGGCATCGAGCAGCCGGCGCTCCACGCGGCGGACCTCCGGCGCGCCGGGCAGGAAGACGAGCAGGCCGCCCGGCTCCGCGGCGAGCGTGCGGAGGACGGTCTGCGCGACGAAGGGCTCGACCGGCCCCTCGCGCGGCCGGTCCAGGTAGCGCGTCTCGACGGGGTGCGCCCGGCCTTCGCTCGCCAGGATCGGCGCGTTCCCGAGCAACGCGGCGACCGCGCCTCCGTCGAGCGTGGCCGACATGACGAGCAGCCGGAGGTCCTCGCGGAAGAGGGCGCGCGTCTCCAGGCAGAGGGCCAGGCCGAGGTCGGCCTGCAGGCTGCGCTCGTGGAACTCGTCGAAGAGCACCGCCCCGTAGGCGGCGAGCGAGGGGTCCTGCTGGAGGAGGCGCGTCAGCACGCCGTCGGTCACGACCTCGAGACGCGTGGCCGGGCCGATGCGGGAGTCGAGGCGCGTCCGGTAGCCGACCGTGCCCCCGGGTTCCTCGCCCAGCAGCCGCGCCATGTGCCGGGCGGCGGCGCGCGCCGCGAGCCGCCGCGGCTCCAGCATGACGAGGCGGCGGCCGGCCAGCCAGGGCTCCTCCAGCAGGGCGAGCGGGACGCGGGTGGTCTTGCCGGCGCCGGGCGGCGCGGCGAGGACGGCGCTCCGGCCGGTCGCGAGCGCGCGGCGGAGCGCCGGGAGCGTCTCGTGGATGGGAAGCCGGTCCGTGAACTCCCGCATGGCGCGCCGTCGGACCCGCGGTCGGCCGTCAGAAGCAGCCCGAGAGGGGGCCCGCGATGGACGGGCAGGGCGCCTTGTCCGGCTTGAACTTCGGGTTGGGCGCTTCCCGGTTGCGGAGCGCGATGAAGGCGTCCCAGCCGATGCCCGTGAGCACGTCGTGCTCGAAGATGTAGGGCGTGAAGTCTTCGTCCGGCGGCGGCGCGTCGCTGTCCACCGCCTCGCCCGGCTGCCGTCCCGATCGGAAGAAAAACACGTCCACGTAGGTCGTCTCGCCCCCGGCGCTCTGGATGGGAAAGGACAGGGGCGGCCGCGTCTCGTTGCTCAGCAGCTTGAACTGCATCGGCTCCATCAGGGCCAGGACCTTGGCCCGGGAATCCCCCACCTGGATCTTGGCGGCCGCTTGGCGGTAGCCGGCGATGGCCTCGTCCATCCGCTCGGCCTCGTAGCGCTGGGACCAGGCGCAGCCGGCGATCACCGCCGCGACGACGCCCGCCGCGACGACGCCCGCGACCGGGCGTCCCGCGAGCCCAGGTCCCTCCTTCATCGTGCGCCTCCATTCCGCCCGCGGCCCGCCGCCGGTCCCGTGACGCTCATTCCCGCGTCGCCCGGTCCGGGCAGACGCCGCCCCGATAGGTGTAGGTGTTGAGCACGCCGTAGTGGTCCGAGCCGGGTACCCCCCCGGGGATCGGCTCGACGCCGAACAACTCCTGCGTGATGCAGCTCGGCGGCAGGGTGGACAGGGTGAACAGGAAGTCGATGCGGCGCGGGCGGCGGACGTCGGCCAAGTAGGCGGCCTCGATGGCCGCCCGCTCCTCTTCGTAGAGGGGAACCAGCTTCCGCTTGAGGTCCTCGGGGACCGTCGTGGCGTCCTCCTCCGTGAGCGCGTCGTACCGCGGGTCATAGGAGGCGAGCTCGCCGTCGTGGACCGCGCGGGTGTAGCTGTCGGTCAGCCCCAGCCGGACCAGCTCCCGGTACTCGGGGTCGCCCGGCTCGAAGTTGAAGTCCCCGCCGATCAGGACCGTCGCGTAGGCGCCGTTGGCGTTCAGCCGGCGCAGCTCCGCGAGCAGGACGTCCAGCTCCTCGATGCGGGCCCGCTGGTCCTGGACGAGCTCGCGCTCCAGGTCGTCCACGTGCTTCAGGCGTCCGTCGGCCTTGGCTTGGTTGAGGCGCCGCAGCAGGTAGCCGTCCCCCTCGATCCCGGAATGCAGGTGCACGTCGGCGATCAGGTACCGGTTGCCGGTCTTGGGACTCGTGACCGAGGCGATCAGGGCGTAGCGCAGCTCCCCGAGCTGGAAGCCGACGCGGTCGCCGCAGAAGCCCGGCCCGCTCAGCTTGAGCCCCTCGACCTTTTCGAGCGTGAGCTCGGCCAGGGCGAGGATGGCGAGCCCGTTGTTCAGGGCGGGGATCAGCGCCACCTGCGGCGCGAGCCGGATCCCGCAGGCATCCACCTGATGCACCTGCGTGTAGGCCAGGCCGGCCTCGCCCAGCGCCTTGACGTAGTCCTCGGCGCGGTCGGGCAGCGGGTTGACCTCCTGCAGGAGGATGACCGCCGGCTTGACCCTGGCGATTTCCTTGACCTGGAGGCGAAACCGGGCCTCGCGCTGCTCGGGCGCCTCGCCGGGCTTCACCCACAAGCGGCCCACGTTGAGCCCATGGAGCGTATTATAGGTGAGGACCTTGAAGCTCTCCGGCTCGGGCGTCGAGGGAATCCGCGGGGTGGGCGGGGGCGTGGGTGCCGCGCAGCCGGCGGCCAGCGCCGCCAGCACGAGCAGCAGGGCCGGCGCCGAGCGCCGGCGGGAGCCTGAACGTGCAACCATCGGGTCCTTCCGTGAGCCCTCCCCTCGCGGGGTGCTGCCGGATGATAGGCAAAGCCCCCCTGGAAGTAAAGGGATGCCATCCCTGGGGATCAGTCCTTCACTCTTCCCCTATCTTCAAGCTCCCCAATCTTCCACTCCTTCAATGTCCAGCGAGGTGATCCCATGGACCGACCGGAACCGACCAGGCGGAGGCTGCTCACGGCCGGGCTCGCCGCGGGCCTGGTGTGGATGCTGGAGCCGGTGCGGCCGGGTTTCGGGGCCGCGGTCGGCGCGCCCGCCGACCCCGCGCGCGCCGCGCGCTTCATGCGCCGCGCGATCGAGCTGAGCCGTCGCGGCATGGAGGCGGGCGACGGCGGGCCCTTCGGCGCGGTCATCGTCCGGGGGAACGAGATCGTCGGAGAGGGATGGAACCGCGTCATCGCGGGCAAGGACCCGACGGCCCACGCCGAGCTGGAGGCGATCCGCGCCGCCTGCCGGCGGCTCGACCGCTTCACGCTCGCCGGCTGCGAGCTGTTCGCGAGCGCGCAGCCCTGCCCCATGTGCTTCGGCGCGGTCTACTGGGCGAGGCTGGATCGGCTCTACTACGCGAACAGCGTGGACGACGCGGCGGCGATCGGGTTCGACGACCGGTTCATCTACGAGCAGCTCCGCCTGCCCTTCGCGCAACGAAAGGTGCCCGAGGCGCGGCTGCTGGCGGAAGAGGCGCGGAAAGTCTTCACGGAGTACGCGGCGCGGCCGCACCGGGTGCCGTACTGAGGCTGACCGTGGTGGACGGCTCCGCGCCGGCCGTCGCCGGGCTCCACCCTCCCCCCAGCGCCTTGAACAGCCCCACCATGTCGGCCAGCCGGGCCCGCTCGGTCTGCACGAGGCCCAGCTCGGCGTTCAGCACCGTCCGCTCCGCCTCCAGCACGTCGAGGTAGTTCACCAGCCCCTCGCGGTAGCGGGTCTGGGCGAGCGAGAGGGCCGTCTGCGCGGCGGCGACCTGCTCGCGCTGGCGGTCGCGCTGCTCCGTCCGCCGCTGGACCGCGACGAGCAGGTCGGCCACTTCCCGGAACGCGACGAGGATCGTCTGCTGGTAGCGCTCTAGCATCTGCGCGTACCGCGACTCGGCCGCGCCCAGCCGTGCCACGTTCGTCCCGCCGAGGAAGATCGGCAGCGTGATCGAGGGGCCGATCGTGAAGGTCCGGCTGTTCCCGTTGAACCAGTCGGCGAACTCGACGCTCTGCAAGCCGCCCTGCCCCGTGATCGAGACGGCGGGGAAGAAGTAGGCGCGGGCCTCGCCGATCCGGGCGTTCGCGGCGATCAGCGAGCGCTCGGCCTGCAGGATGTCCGGGCGGCGCTCCAGGAGCTGCGAAGGCAGCCCGACCGGGATCTCCGGTTGGACGACGACCGCCCGCAGCGGCTTCGGTTCCAGGGTGAGTGTCCCGGGCGAGGCGCCGCAGAGCACTTGGATCCGGTGCAGCTCCACCGCCCGGAGACGGCGGAAGTCGGGGATCTGCGCGGCGCTCTCCGAGACCAGCACCTCCGCGCGCGTGACGTCCAGGTCGGAGGCCAGCCCGACCGAGGCGCGGCTGCGCATGATGTCGAGCTGGTCCTTGCGGAGCGCCAGGTTTCGCTCCGCGATCGCGATCTGCTCATCCAGCTCGCGGAGCCGGAAGTAGGCCTGCCCGAGGTCGGCGATCAGCGCGAGGGCCACCGCGCGATGGTCCTGCTCCAGCCCCTCGGCCTCCGCGGAGGCCGCCTCCATCCCGCGCCGGATGCGGCCCCAGAGGTCCAGCTCCCAGCGGAGGTCGGCCGCGGTGTTCCAGAGGTCGAACCCCTCGCCCGGCGTCGCGAAGACCTGAGGGCCGATGCGCTGGGGGGACGCGAGCCCGAGCCCGGCGAGCGTGTTCTTGGAAATCTCCAGGTGCTGGTAGCTGGCCGAGAGGTTGACCTGCGGGTAGAGCCCCGCGCCGGCCGCGGCCGTCGTCGCGCGGCCCTCGATGACGCGGGCGGCCGCCCGGCGGACGTCGTGGTTCGCGACGAGCGCCCGCTCGATCAACCCGGTCAGCTCCTCGTTCTGGAACTCGCGCCACCAATCGGCCTCGGGCAGCCGCGCGGCCGTCGTGCCGGGCGAGCCCGCCTCGGCGGTCACCGCGTCCCAGGAGGGCGGGACCGGCAGCTCCGGCTTGCGGTAGTCGGGGCCCTGCAAGCAGGCGGAGAGGGCGGCCGGCAGGACGGCGAGGAGGCCGAGCCGTCCCGCGCGTCGGCGGCTCATGGCCGGCCCTCCGGCTCCGGCGCGGGGCGCTCGAGGAACACGTCCACCTGCTGGCCCGCGTAGACGGGAAAGGCGGGCGGCTCGAAGCGGTAGATGATCTGGAGCACGCGCGTGTCCACCCGCTCCGTGTTGTCGCCCGTGAGCGACTTCTTGGGCACGATGAAGGGCTCGATGCGGACGAAGGTCAGGGGGATCGCGCGCGAGGCGGAGCCCTTGAGGTAGGCGGTCGCGCGGCTGCCCGGCACGACGAGCGGCGCGTTGACCTCGTCCACGTCGGCGCGGACCTGGAACCGGGCCGTCTCGCCCAGGATCATCAGAGGCTCGGCGGCGCCCGGCTGCGCGTACTCGCCCGCGCGCACGTTGACCTGGAGCACCGCGCCGTCGCGGGGCGCACGGACGGTCAGCCGGTCGAGCACCGCCTTCGTTTCGTCCCGCTGCGCGACCGCCAGCTCCAGGTCCGCCTCCGCGCGTGTGAGCGCCCGCCGGGCCATCTCCAGCGCGTACCAGGTCTTCTTGAGGTCGTCCTCGCTGACCGCGCGGCGGTCGTGGACGGCCTTGAGCCGCTTGTACTGCACCTCCAGGTCCTCCACCCGGTGCCGCTGCTCCTCGATCCGCGCCCGAGCCGGCGGGAGCGCCGCCTGCCGCGAGCCGAGCTGGGCGCGGAGCTCCCGGTCGTCGAGCTGGAACAACGGGTCGCCCGCCGTCTTCCGGTCGCCCACCGCGACGAAGACCTTCGTGACGAGGCCGGGGACGGGCGGCGCGATGCGGACGTTCTCGTTCACCGCCTCGATGATGCCGGCGGCGGCGACCGTGTAGGCGTAGGGGCTCCGGGGGGGCGGCTCCAGGAGCGGGGGCATCGGCTCCTTCTGGCGGGAGGCGGCCAGGACGGTGATGGTGAAGGCCAGCCCCGCCAGCGCGAGCCAGAGGCTGAGGCGTTTCAGCAGGATCATCGAGAATCCGTCCTCCCTGGGGCTGCGGCTCCCCACGTCGGGTGCAGCGGCGTTTGGGGCGCGTCGCGGATGCCGACGATCCGGCCGTCGGTCAGCTCGGCGATCCGGTCGCCGTAGTGGAACACCCGGCTGTCGTGCGTGACGACGATGACCGCGCGGTCCGGCGAGCGGCCGACCTCCCGGAGGATCGCCATGACCTTCTGGCCGTTCTCGCCGTCGAGCGCCGCCGTCGGCTCGTCGCAGATGAGCAGGCGCGGCTCGGAGACGAGCGCCCGCGCGATCGCCACCCGCTGCTGCTGGCCCCCCGAGAGGCCGGAAGGCACAAACTCCGTCCGGTCGCCGAGCCCCACCTGCTCCAGCAGGGCCCGCGCCCGCTTCAGGGCCTCGGCCCGCGACAGCCCCTGGATCAAGAGCGGCACCGCGACGTTCTCGGCCGCGGTCAGCGCGGGCAGGAGGTGGAACTGCTGGAACACGAAGCCCATCGTCTGTCCCCGGAACCGCGTCCGCCGGTCGCCGGAGAGCGTGGGGAGCGGCACGCCGAGCACGTCCAGCTCGCCCTCGTCGATGTCCAGGATGCCGGCGATCGCCGAGAGCAACGTGGTCTTGCCCCCGCCCGACTCGCCGACGAGCAGCAGCAATTCGCCCAGGTACACGTCCAGGTCGATGCCCTTGAGCACGACGATCCGCTGGTCGCCGGCTGGGAAGGACTTGATGAGGCCCCGCACGCGGACGGCGGGGGGCGGCGCGGCGGCTTGGTCGGTCTGGAGCTCCTCGGCCACGCTCACCCCCGGAACACGATGGCCGGCTCCAGCCGGGCCAGCTTGATGATGCTGATGCCTGCGGAGACGGCGCAGATGCCCAGCAGCGCGATGAAGACCAGGGCGAGGAGCGGCCAGGTCTCCACGAAGGGCAGTTGGCCCTTGCTCGCCGTGAGCACGCCGAAGAGCGTGGCGAGCCCCACGCCGACGCCGTAGCCGATCAGCCCGACCGTGAAGGCCTGGAGCAGGATCATGCGCGCGAGCGTGCGCGTCCGGGCGCCCATGGCCTTGAGCGCGCCGAACTGCCGCAGGTTCTCGACCGTGAACAGGTAGAAGGTCTGGCCGGCGATGGCCATGCCGACGATGAAGCCCAGCACGATCGTCGTGCCGAAGTTGATCCCGATGCCCGTGTTCCTGAGCACCCAGAGGATGGTCTTCTCCCCGAACTCCTCGGCGGTGAAGGCGCCGAGCCCGGTCTGCTCCGCGATGCGCCGGGTCACCGCCTCGATCGGCTCGCCGTCGCGCGGCTTGGCCAGGACGTAGGAGAGCGTCCGCCGCTCCGGCGGGGCGTAGGCCACGGCCCGCTCGAAGGTCGTGTACACGGCCGGGATGTTCTGGAAGTCCTTCTGCGTCCTGGCGATGCCGACGACGCGCGCCTTCTTGTCGTTGATCTCGAAGACCGAGCCGACCGTGATGACCCCCGGCCCGCCCATCCGCTCCACGGCCCACTGGTCCACGACGACCGCGTCGGGCGTGCGCAGCTCCTCGATGTCGCCCTGAAGGAGCCGGGCGGGCCGGCCGATGAGCGTGGCCGCGTCCAGCCCGACGAGCGAGATGCGGTGGTACTCCCCGCTGGCGAGCCGCGCCCGCAGCACGCCCTTGTACAGGGGCACCGCCCACTCGACGCCCGGCACGCTCCGGACGCGCTCGACGCTCGTGTCCGCGATCGGCTTGACCTCCTCGACCTGGCTGATGTTGGGGTCCGCGACCCAGATGGGAACGTTCAGGTTGGTGATGCCGGACTGCGACCAGATCATCAGGCCCCAGAAAATCGAGCCCTGCTGCACGATCAGCATGACGGCGAACGACAGGCCGCAGAGCAGCATCAGGTACTTCGCCCGGTCGCCGAACAACATCTTGAGGGCCACGTAGGCCATGGGGACCCCTCCGCTGCGTCCAGCACAAGCAGGTCCGGTGCCGGGCCCCCTCGGCGTCGCCGCGAGGCAACCGTTCGGAAAGGCTGAAAAAATCGAGCGACGTTCGGGTGGAGGCGCGGCGGCGGCTCCAGGGCGTGCCCGCCCACGGGCGCGCCCGCCTGCATGTCGGCACCGGGGGCGGTCTGGCGGGATCGTCTCAGCCGCGCCGCGCGATGCCGAGCTTCTTCATCCGATGCTGGAGCGTGGACCGCTTGAGGCCGAGCCGCGCGGCGGCGCCGTGGCGGCCTGCGACGACCCAGTTGGTCTGGGCGAGCACCGCGAGGATGTGGGCCCGCTCGACGTCGGCCAGCGTCGCCGGCTGACCGGCCCCGGCCGGACGGTCCGGCCCCGCGCCGGGCTGGACCAGCTCGCCCTCGAGCGCGTCGAGGCCGATCTCGGGACCCGGGGCGAGGATGACCGCCCGCTCGATCAGGTGCTCGAGCTCGCGGACGTTGCCGGGCCAGCCGTAGGCGGTCAGGGCGCGCAGCGCGCCGGTCGTGAGGCGCGTGATCGTCTTGCGATGGCGGGCCGCGTACTTGCGGACGAAGTGGCGGGCGAGGGCCGGGATGTCCTCCGGGCGTTCCCGGAGCGGCGGGACGTGGATGGGAAAGACCTTGAGCCGGTAGAAGAGGTCCGGCCGGACGGCTCCCGCGCGCACCGCCCGGTCCAGGTCCAGGTTCGTCGCGGCGAGCACGCGGACGTTCAGCCGGATGGTCTGGGTGCCGCCGAGCCGCTCCATCTCCTGGGATTCGAGGACCCGCAGCAGCTTGGCCTGGGCGTCGAGCGGCAGCTCGCCGACCTCGTCCAGGAAGATCGTGCCGCCGTCCGCGAGCTCGAAGCGGCCGATCTTCCGGCTCACCGCGCTCGTGAAGGCTCCCTTCTCGTGGCCGAACAGCTCGGTCTCGATCAGCGAGGGCGGCAGCGCGGCGCAGTTGACGTTGATGAAGGGGCGGTCGCGCCGCGGCGACAGCCGGTGGATGGCCTGCGCGACCAGGCCCTTGCCCGTCCCCGTCTCGCCGGTGATCAGCACCGTGGAGTCCGTCGGCGCGACCTGCTCGATGGCCCTGAGCGTCCGGCGCAGGGAGGGGCTCTCCCCCACCAGCTCCTTGAAGTCCAGCGTCGCCCCGATCTCCTCCCGCAGGTAGACGTTCTCGCGCTCGAGCTGGTCCTTCAGCGAGCGGATCTCCTCGTAGGCCTCCAGGTTGGCGATCGCCTGCGACAGGTGGTGGCCCACCTGCTCGGCGATCGCGAGGTCGCGCTCGGAGAAGGCGTTGCGCCGTCGGCTGCCCAGCGCGAGAAACCCGTAGGGCCGCCCCTGGACCGACAGCGGGCAGAGCATGGCGGAGAGGACGCCGAGGGATTCGAAGTGCGGCCCCTCCGGAAACCGCTCCTGGGCACCCCCGGTGATCAGGACGGGCCGGCCCGTCGCCAGCATCTCGGCCGGCGCCATGCGCTCGAAGGGGTACTGCCGCAGGGGCTCCAGGTCGAGATGAAAACCGTCGATGTGGATCGGCTCGAACCACGGCCCCCGCGCGTCGGCGATGAAGCGGACCAGGCCCTTCATCTCGTGGGGGATGATCCGTTGCAGCAGGTCCTCGACGGTCGGCATCAGGCTGCCCAGCGTGACCCGGCCGACGACCACGCGGCTCGCCAGGGCCGTCAGCGCGTCCCGCTCCTCCGAGGCCATGACGGTCTTTAGCAGGGGAGCCAGCCGCTCCGCGAGCGCATCGAGGAAGGTCCGGGCCTCCTCGCCGAGCGGCGCGCGCGGCTTAAGCGTCAGGACGACGAGGGTGCCGATCGTGCGCGGGGCGTCGTCCGGCTGCTCGCCGCGCAGGACCAGGGGGGCGACGAGGAGCGACGACACGGCGATGCCGGCCTCCCGCGCGGCGCGGCATTCGGTCCAGGGGGCCGTCGCGGGATCGGCGCAACGAAGCGCCCGGCCCGCCAGGACCGCCGCTTCCTTCAGGGTCCCGGCGGCGGGGAGCTGGGCGATCCGGTAGCCCGGGGAGGCGGGATCGCGCAGGGACTCGGAGACCGGACTGAAGACGTGCGGCTCGCGGCTGTAGAGATAGAGCGCCGTGACATCGTTCCCGAGTCGGTGGGTCAGCTCCTGCGCCAGCCGCCGGTCGAACTCGCGGAGCCCCCGCGAGCCGATCAAGGCCGACAGGACTTCAAGCAAGACCGCGTCGTCGCTGGAAATGCCCATATTTGGGCACTGTAGCACAGGAGGTCTGGCCTATGAAACCAAGAAGTTTCAGGGTCGAGAATCCATGCATATCCGTTGGTTGCGGAACCATCGCCGCAACGGGGCGGGACGGGGAGGCCCGGTCGGCCTCGCCGGTTTGACCTCGGGATGGGCGGACGTGTAGAATACGCAACTTTCTTGATGGTGGGTCCGCCGGAACGTGACGTCGTGCTATAGGAGATTCTATGAATAGGGCCCCCTTTACGTTGGTCGACAGTCGAGGTACGAAGGCCCGACTGTCAGGGGTGAACCATCACCACCAACGAAAGGGGGCAACCAATGGTGTATGTCGGATTGGATGTCAGTGGCAAGAGCCTGGTGGCCTATGCGGTCAATGAACGGAAGCAGCGGGTCTATGCGGGAGAATAGCCGGCCACTCGGGCGGGCCTCCGGACGTTGCTGCGACAGGTGGGCGCCGGCCCCAAGCTGGTCGCCTTCGAGGCCGGGAATCAGCTGAAGTGGATCGCGGAGACGTTGAAGAAGCTGGACGGGGTCCAGGTCCATGTGGTGCACCCGAACGAGGTGAAGTGGATCACCGAGAGTCGGGGCAAGACCGATCGGGTGGACGCGAAGAAGCTGGCGGAATTGGCGCGAGCGGGGCTGCTGCCGCGGGCTGTGCATGTCGTGGAGGGGCCGGTGCGCGAGCTGCGCGAACTCGTCAGTGCCAGGCAGCAACTGCAGCGCAAGCGGATCGCGTTGATCAATACGATCCGGGGCTACGTGTACCAAGAAGGGCATCGGTTGCCGGAGCAGTTCTTTGCGGGGGCCGCCTGGCGGGAGCAGGTGGCGCGGCTCCCGGTGAGCGCCCCGCTACGGCTGATCCTTGAGACGTTCATGACGAGCATCGCGGCGCTGGTGGCGGCCGAGCAGCAACTCACCCAGCGGCTGGTGGCGATCGAGGAGCCGCGCTGTTCCCTCCTCGAGAGCGTCCCGGCCATCGGGCCGGTGGCCTCCCGCGTCCTGGTGAGCGCGCTCGATGAGGCCCGGCGGTTTGATGACCAGAAGGCGGTGGCCAACTATGGGGCGCTGGCCCCCACCATTTATCAAAGCGGGGCGGTTCGGCAACTCGGACGGATCAATCGCGATGGGCGGGGGGAGGTCCGGCGCGTCTTGCTGCAGTGTGCCCACACCGTGGTCCGGATGAAGAGCCAGGGGGCGAAACCGCTCCAGCAGTTCTTTACCCAGGTCATGCGGCGACGCGGGAAGAAGATCGCGGTGGTGGCCCTCGCGCGGAAGCTGCTGCCCACAGCCTATGGCGTGCTGAAGTCGGGCCAACCCTATGACCCGCGCAAGCTCGAGCCCGCGACGGCGTAGCGGGCGAACGACGGTCGGGCCAGGTTGTCTCACCCGGATGGACAGGCACAGGCAGTGAGTCCGCATATGCCTTGAGGCACGCACCTCGTTCTGGAGATTGGGCGGCTGTCTTTGCACCGGAAGGTTGGGCCTGCCTGTCGGCAGACAGGCGACCAGAGCCCGCATGGGAGGTTAACGGTCCATCTATATATCACCAGGGCCTCGTGTTGACTGTTGACAGAGGCCCTATTCATGGGAGGCGCGCATGGGTGGTCAGGGAGGCAAGCAGTCGCTCAAGCAGAAGAGCCGGAAGGCAAAGGGGAAGTCCCAGGAGATGAAGGCGCCCTTGGCCGTGACGTCAAAGGACAAGCCGGTCACCCCGATCGATGAGATCCGCCGGCAGGGGCTGGTGTTGGCCTGGCAGGGGATTGGCGAGGCGACTCGGCAGCGAACGGGGGGAGCGGCGGCGCCGGTTCGGCCGGCGGTGAGCCGGCCGCCCGTGGCGGTGAAGTCGGCGGTCAAGCGGACGGCGGTCGCCCGCTGAGCCGCCGCTTGTGCCGGGGGGCGTGTCTTGAGGCGCCGACGGTGCGGCTCTTGGCGAGCGCGATGAGGTATTGATCGCGCGGCCCGCGCCAGATCGAGAGGGAGCCCTCCCGGCTGAGGGAGTCGACGGCGGCAAAGACGCGGTTCCACGTACAGTGCGGGAGCGCCAGCACGAGCTCATCCAGCGTGCAGGGCGACCGGCGCTCCACCTCCTGCAGCACGTCGAAATAGACCGGCGGGTCCTCTTTCATGGCCGTGCCCCTCCCGCTCGATCACAGGGCCTGCCGAACCTGAGCCTCCGCTCCGGCCGTCACCGTTCCCATGATCAGGCGTCCCGTGAAGACCGCCCCCTCCTCGATCGCGAGCACCGGTGCCTCGACCGACCCGAGCAGGCGGGCCGGCGCGTGCAGCACCACCTTCTCCTGTGCCGTGATGTCGCCGTGGATCGTGCCGCGGCTGACCACGAGGGCCGCGTGGATGCGGGCCGTGATCACGGCGCCCTCCCCGACGAGCAGTGCGCCGCCGGCGTGGATCTCGCCCTCGACCGAGCCGTCCACGCGGATCGTTCCCCTGCACCGGAGCGTGCCCCTACAGGCCACGCCCTTGCCGACGACGAGCGGGCGGTGCCCGGCTTCCGGCGGCGGCGCCGGGCGGCGGGCCTCGCCGCCCTCCTCGCCGACCGGCCGCAGCAGCCTTGGGCTCAGCCTCTGTCCGCCCTGGTTCATCGATTCCTCCCTCGACGCGTGAACCGCTGCCTGCGGGCCCAGCAGGAACCGTGCCCGCCGTGCCGGGCGCCGGCCCCGCCCGGGCCTTCAAAACCAGCGCGTATGGCCGCCGGCGTCGCGCCGCGCTGTCATGGGATTGACCGGCCGGGCCGGCGCGCGTCGGAACCTTGACGGTCCGGAGGAGGTCGCCGCACCGGTAACACTCAAGTCCCTGGGGCGCCCGTCCGATAAGGAGCGAAGCTCTTGCTGTCGAGGATCGCATGCTACCCGCCCTGTCCGGCCTCTCGTCGCCGGCCCGACCGGCCGCCGGCCCCCCGCTCACGCCCGGCGAGTCCGTGCGCGCCCTCGTGCTCTCGACCGGCGAAGACGGCCGCGTGCTCCTGCTCGTCAAGGGAGTGCCGTTGACCGCCCGATCGGAGGTCGGGCCGCTGCCCGAGGGCGCGGTGCTCCGGGCGCGCGTGATCCTCCTTGACGGGGTGCCGGCGTTGAGCGTGGAGCGAGGGGCCGAGGCCGCGCCGGGCACGGCGCCGCCGGCGGACGAGGCGATCGCCCGGCTCCTCCGGCTCCTCCTGCCCGCGGAGGCGTCCGTCGGACCGCCGCTGGATCGTCTGCTGGCCGCGCTCCTCGCCGCGCCGGGCGCGGGGCCGGCCGGGCTCGCCGCCGAACTGACCGCGCTGCGCGCCAGGGTGCGGCTGCCGGACCGCGAGCCGACCGCGGAGGACCTCAGGGCCGCCCTCCGTGCGCTCGGCTTACAGCACGAAGCGGAGTTGGCCGGCAGCCTGACGGCCGCGGGCGGGACGCCGCACGGGGACGGCGAGCCGACCCTCAAGGCCTGGCTGCTCGACCTGCTGTCGCGTCTGTCTCCGGCCGACCGGGGCGCCGCCGGCCCGTCGGCCGCGATCGACGCCGTGATCGACTCCGTCGAGCGGGCGCAGGTCCTCAACGCCCTGAGCGGCCAAGAGGGCGGTCCCCTCTGCCTGGAGTGGCTCCTGGACTGGCCGGGGGCGTCGAGCGCGCGTCTGCGGGTCGAGGCGCGGGAGGCGGGAGGCGGGGCGGGAACACGGGCCCGGCGCCTCGGGCTGACGCTGCTGCTGGCCCTCGACGGTCTCGGGCCGGTGCGGATCGCCGCGGAGCTCGCCGGCTCCCGCGTCGGGGTGCGGGTGTTCGTGGAAGAGGCGCGGGTCGAACGGTTGCTGGCGCAACGGCTGCCCGCTCTCCGGGCCGGCCTGGAGGCGCAGGGGTTCGCGGTGGCCGGCCTCGCGGCCGCCGTCGCGGACCGGGCGACGGTCGCCGGCGCGGACCTGCCGGCGGTGCCCTTGCCCGACCTGGGCCTGGTGAGCCTACGCGCATGACGGACCGGGGGCCGAGCGCCGCGGCGCTGGAGTACCGGGCCGGGGAGGACGAGGCGCCCCGCGTCACCGCCCTCGGTCGCGGTGCCACGGCCGAGCGGATCATCGCGGCCGCGCGCGCCGCCGGCGTCCCCATCCGGGAGGACCCCGCGCTGGTCGAGCTCCTGCTCCAGCTCGACCTGAACGAGCGGATTCCTCCCGAGCTCTACCGCGCGGTGGCGGAGATCCTGGCCTTTCTCTACCGCTGCAACCGGGAATGGAAGGCCGCGCACGGCCTCGGCCGGGGCGGTCCGCATCCATGACGCCGCCCCCCGGCCGCGCCCGCCGGCTCGCCGCCGTCGCCCTGCTCTGCGCCGCGGCCTGCGCGCCCTCCGGGGCGGGCCCGGCCGGGCCCGCCCCCGCCGCGTCCGTCCGGGCCCAGGCGGCCCTCGCCGGGGTCTCCGCCCTGCCGTCGCCGCTCGTCGTCTCCGTCCTGCCCTTCGAAGACCGAGCGCGTCTGCCGGATCTGGCCTGGCTGCGCGGCGGCCTGCCCGACATGCTGGTGGCGGCGCTGGCGCGCAATCCCTCGCTGCTGGTGGTCCAGCGCCGGAGGCTGGAAGAGGTGGTTCGCGAACAGGCGCTGCAGCTCTCCGGCCGTGTGGCGGACGAGCAGGCCGTGCGCGTCGGGCGGCTCGCCGGCGCGACGGTGCTCGTCACGGGCAGCGTGAGCGCGGCCGACGGGCGTGTGCGGCTCGACGCGCAGCTCGTCGGCGTGGAAAGCGGAGCCGTCCTCGGGACGGCGGAGGCCGAAGCGCCTCAGGCCGAGGCGGCGGCCGCCGCCTCCGAGCTCGCAGCGCGGGTCGCGACGCTCTTCCCCGGCGCGGGGGACCGCCGCACCGAGACCGTCGTGGAGCAGGTCAAGGCCCTCGCGCCGGCCGCCAAGGCCAACGAGACCGGCGAGGCGCTGACCCGGGAGGGCAAGCTCTTTCAGGCGATGGAATCCTACGAGCGCGCCCTGGCCGTCCATCCGGGGTTTTCCCGAGCCAAGGACAACTACGTCGCGGTCCTGCGCGGGCTGGGCGGCGAGGACCTCGTGCGGACGGACGGCGACGCGGACGGGGCGCGCGTCGCCGTGCGGCTGGTCGAGCGGCTGGCCGGGGCCGGCCTGGCGGCGGAGCTGTCGCCCGCGCGGACGGAGCCGGGCCGGGACGGCTCCGTGACGCTGCGCGTGCCGGTGCGGGTCCGGCTCGACCCCGCCGCCGTGGAGGCGGTGACGGCGGCCGCGCGCGCGCTGGGCGGGCGGGTCGAGCCGGCACCCGACGCGCCCGGCGGGCTGGCCCTGTCGCTCTCGGCCGATCCGGAGACGAGCCGCATCTTCGTCCGGGCGATGGCCGCGCCGCGCCGGCTCTACCTGCGGCTCCAGGCCGCGGACGGCCGGACGCTGGCGCTGTACTCGCGGCTGCGCGACTGGCGGCTCGATGCGTGGGTGCGGCCGCTCGACGACCTCCGGCTGCGGCTGGACGTCGCGCGGGTGCTCGAGGCGGAGGCGGTGGTGCCCGGCCTCGCCCCCGAACAGTCGGCCGCGCTCGCGCGGGCCGTCCTCCTCGTGCACGCGACGCCGAAGGAGCGGGCGACGGTGCGGCTCGACGCGGCGGACGACGACCCGCTCGCGCGGTTGCGCCAGGCGGCGGGAGGATCGGTCGGGCGGGGGGGCGAGCCACCGACGGACTTCGAAGCGCTGCGGTCGCTCCTTCAGGAAGCCTGGGACCCGCCCGTCGTCGAGCGGCCGTGGAGCCGCGGCTACCGGCCGGGCAACGAGCGGACGGCGACGGTCACGATGGCGCTGGAGCCGGGCGCCCGCTCCGTCACGGAGGCGCCGCGCCTGCTCGGCGGCTCCGGCGACCGCGACTTCGACGAAGCGGCGCTGGAGGCGGTCGCCGCGGCCGTGCGCCGCTGGAGCGCGGCCGCCCGGCCCGCTCCCCGGCCGGCGGAGGGCGTCTGGCGCGTGCGGGCCCAGCTTCGCCTGCTCAAGGACGTGCCGGCGCTCAACCTGATCACGCCCCTCGGTCCCGCGGAACCCTGAACCCCAATACGTAGTGGGAGGGCTGCACGTAGGGAAATATGCCCGGGAGGGCGGGTGGAGTGAAAGTCCCTAGTCCACTTCGGGGGGAGTGTTCGGCAGGGTCCGCGACCGCGCCCGCGATGGTCCGAGCGGCCAAGCGGTCTGGCGTCGAAGTTGCCTGAGCCGCCGGCTGTCCCAAGAACCCTGACAAGAAATCCCCGCTTGTCAGGGGATCACCTGTCCGATATAGCTCGTCTTTGACCGTTGGTATCGGGACGCTGCACCTCACCTATCGGACCGGGCGTCAGCCTGTCGGAGAGGAAAGCCCATGAGCCAACCCCATGTCGTGGTCGTGGACGATGACGAGGGCATCCGGGAACTGTTGAGCGATCTCTGCGAGGAGGAAGGCTACCTGGTCACGGCGGTGGGGGACGGCCGGGAGGCGATCAAGGCGGTCCGCAACGAGCCGGTCCAGGCGATGCTGACCGATCTCCGGCTGCCCGACATGGACGGGATGGAGGTGCTCGACCGGGCGCTCCGGCTCAACGCGCACCTGGCCTGCATCGTCATGACCGGCTACGGGACGATCGAGGGCGCGGTGCAGGCGCTCAAGGCCGGCGCGTTCGACTTTCTCACCAAGCCCCTAAAGGTCGAGGCCGTCGCGCTCACGCTCAAGAAGGCGATCGAGTTCCAGGTGCTCAAGCGGGAGAACCTGCTCCTCCGGCAGACCGTGCGGGAGCGGTACGGGGCCGACTCGTTCGTGGGGACGAGCGAGGCGATCCGCGAGGTGGCGGCCTTCGTCGGCAAGGTCGCCGACAGCGACAGCACGGTGCTGATCCAGGGCGAGAGCGGGACGGGCAAGGAGCTGGTGGCGCGCATGCTCCACGTCAACAGCCTCCGCCGCGACCGGCCGCTGGTCTCCGTGAACTGCGGCGCCATCCCCGAGCAGCTCCTGGAGTCCGAGCTGTTCGGCCACGAGAAGGGCGCCTTCACCGGCGCGCAGACGACCAGGCTGGGGCGCTTCGAGCTGGCGCACGGCGGCACGCTGTTCCTCGACGAGGTGAGCGAGATGAGCCTGCCGCTCCAGGTCAAGCTGCTGCGGGTGTTGCAGGAGCGGGCCTTCGAGCGCGTGGGCGGGAGCCGCACCATCCGGGTGGACGTGCGGATCATCGCCGCGACGAACCAGGACCTGGAGCAGGCGGTGGCGGAGCGCCGGTTCCGGAAGGACCTGTTCTACCGCCTCAACGTCATCCCCGTGACGATCCCGCCGCTCCGCGAGCGGTTGAGCGACGTGCCCGTCCTGGCGGACCACTTCATCCGCCGGTTCAACGACACCAAGGGCACGACCGTCGGCGGCCTGGAGCCCGGGACGCTGGATCTCCTGACCCGCTATACCTGGCCGGGCAACGTCCGCGAGCTGGAAAACCTGATGGAGCGGATCGTCATCCTCAAGCGGAGCGGGACCATCACCCCCGACGACCTGCCGGAGGCGATCCGCCGCTGCGCCCCCGCCCCCCGCGCCGCCGCCGCGCCTACCGCGATCGGCGAGGAGGGCGTCCACCTCATGCGCGAGATCGAAGAGTTCGAAAACCGGCTCATCATCGAGGCCCTGCGGCGGGCCAAGGGCGTCACGAGCCGGGCCGCGCAGCTCCTGCACCTGAACCGCACGACCCTCGTCGAGAAGCTCAAGCGCAAGGGGCTCGACGCGCGGCTCGCCGATCAGCACCTGAATTGACCCCGCGCGCGCTCCGGCCGTCAAGCGATTGACCGGGGCGTCAAGCCGTCCATCACCGCCGGGCGTTCGTCCTGCTCCGTCCCGTCCGCCCCACGTTCAACCGGCCGGAATCCCGGCCGCTTCCGCCGCGCGCCGCCGGAATGCGAGGGGCATGGAAGTTGCTGCCCACCTTGCCGTGATGCGGCAAACCTTGCTCACCAGCCTGACCGTGACCCTGCTGGCGGCGGCGCCCTGCGTCGCGGTCCCGGCGCCGTCCCCGGCCGGCGGTTCGCCCGCGCCAGCCCAGCGGCCCCCCGGGGAGACCGCGCCGGACGGCTACACCCTTCCCGACCTTCCCGACGGGGGGCCGCGCGACGAGTCGCCCCTCGACGGTCCCGACGCGGAGCGCTTCGCGCAGGGCGTGGAGTCGTACCGCCGCGGCCGCCTCCCCTTAGCACGCGCCGCCTTCGCGCAGGTGCTCAAGGGGCAACCGAGCGGGCCGACGGCCAGCGCGGCCCGGGCCTTCCTCGCCGAGATCCAGGTCGCGGAGCGGCCCGGGCCGACCGGGCTGACGACGGCCATCGACGCCTACCGCGCGCTGGCCCAAGAGCTGCCCGACACCCCCAACGGCCGGCGCGCCCGCTGGCGGATCGGCGACCTCTACGCGGCGCTCGGCCTGCGGGTCGAGGCGCAGGGCACCTACGAGCGGGCGCTGGCCGAGCTGCCGGAGGGGCCCGACGCCGATCGGGCGCTCTTGGGCCTCGCGGTGAACGCCGTCGAGGGGGGGAAGCTCCCCGAGGCCGAGCGCGCCCTCGCACAGCTCCGCCGGCGGACGCAGGACGAGACGCTGCTCTCCTACGCCACCCTCTGGCTGGCCGACGTGCTCGCGGCGGCGCGGCGGCCCGTCGAGGCGGAAGCGCTCTATCGGACGGTCCTGGACCGCTGGCCGGACTTCCTCAAGCGGCGTCCGGGCTCCCTGCTGCGCTACGCGGGGCTGGCCATGGAGCTGGGGCTGGACGAGCGGGGCCGGCGCCTCTACCTCCTCGCCTACAACCTGCGGCCGCGGAGCGGCGCGGCCCCGGAGATGCTCGTCTCGATCGGCGACAGCTTCCGCCGCGGAGGGGACCCGGTCCGCGCCGCCCGGTTCTACGACCTGGCCGCCGCCCGGCACCCCGGCACCCTCGGCGAGGCGCTGGCCCGCCTGCGGCTCGCGGAGCTGGGCCAGGACCTCCTCGCGGCCGACCCCGAGCAGGCGCTGCGCCGCTCCGTGCGGGCGCTGGTGGGCGCGGGGCCGGTGCCGGACCTCGACCCGGTGCGGCAGCGACGCCTGCTCCGGGAGACGGCCGACGCCCATCGCGATCTCGTGCTCGGCAGCGAAGCCCTCTTCCACCTCGCCGCACAACAGCAAGTGGAGGGAGACCGCGAGGCCGCGGGCCGGACCTACGAGGAACTGCTGGAACGCGCGGGCCGCGTGCCGGACGACCCCTGGCCCGAGCGCGGCAGCCGGCGGTTCGCGGCCCTGCTCGAGCCGGAGATCCGGCTCGCCCTGGCGCGCGGCGAGGACTTGGCCGCGCTCACGCTCGCCCGCCGCCTCGGCGTCTTCGCGGAGCGGGTCTTCGCCGGCGGCGACCTGCTGCTGCGGCTCGCGGACGCCTCCCGCCGCGTGGGATGGCTGTCGGAGGCGGTGCGGCTCTACCAGGCGACGTTGAAGGATCGCGGGGCCCAGACCTGGCGCGAGGAGGCGCTGCTCGGGCTCGGCACGGCCTACGTGGGCCAGGGAGACTTCCGGGCCGCCCGCCAGGTGTTCGACCGGTACCGCATCCAGTATCCGCTGGGCCGACGGACGCCGGAGGTGCTCCGGCTCCTCGCGGAGGCCGCGCTGGACGCCGGCGACCCCGCGGCGGCGGCCGCGGCCTGCGACCGGTGGCTGGCGCGCTACCCGGACGACCCCGCGCGTCCGCTGGTGCTCGCGCTCTCCGCGCGGGCCCTGGTCGAGGCCGGGGAGCGGGAGAGGGGCCTCCGGCGCTACGACGAGGCCGAGCGGGCGGGAGCGTTGGTCGAGCCGGCTGCGCTCCTCCGGTACGCGGACCTGCTGGCCGCGGCGGGACGGGGCGAGGCGGCGTTGGCGCGGTACGGGCGGGCGCTGCAGGCGGACCCGGCCGGCGCGGGCGCGGACTGGGCGCGGTGGCAGATCGCGCGGATCCATCGCGCGCGGGGCGACCGCGCCTCCGCCGAGGTCGCGCTGGACGCCTTGTTGTCCGAGGCGGCCGACCCCGTGACGGCGCGCCTGGCGCTCGCCGCGGCGGCGGACCTGCACGAGGGAGGAGGTCGAGATGACGGACCGCGTCGAGACTGATCAGCCGAGCCTGCGCCTGTTGCAGCGGGCCTTCCGCAGCTTCGACCGGGCCGCGGGGACGGTGGAGGAGGCCTACCGGGCGCTGCGCGCGCGGGTGGAGCGCCTGGACCTGGAGCTGGCCGAGACCAACGAGGCCCTCCAGGCCAACCTCCGGGAACGGGAGGAGATGCGGACCCACCTGGAGGCCGTGCTGGAATCCCTCACCACCGGCGTAATCGTGACGGACGGCGCCGGGACGATCCTTCGGTGCAACGGGGCGGCCGAACGGCTGCTGGCGACCGGCCGCGACCGCCTCCTGGGGCGCCGCCTCGAGGCGGTCCTGGAGGAGGCCGGCCTGGACGGCGCCGCCTATCCGCTGACCGCGCCCAACGGCGCCGCCCTCTCCCTGGGGCGGGCCGTGCTCCGGGACGGGGACGGCCCGGTCACCGGCGGGCTCCTGCTCCTGCACGACATCTCGGTCCTGCGCCAGTTGGAGGAGCAGTGTCAGCGGCGGAGCCGGCTGGCGGCGATGGGCGAGATGGTGAGCCGCATCGCCCACGAGATCCGTAACCCGCTCGGGAGCGTGGCGCTCTTCACCTCGCTGCTGCGGCGCGACCTGGCGCGCGACCCGGAGCGGCGGCGGTACGCGGAGCAGATCGGGGTGGCGGTGGAGGCGATGGAGGGGGTTCTTGCCAACCTCCTCGGCTACACGAGGCCCGCCCGCCCCCGTCCGGGCCGGCACGACACCGCCGCGCTCGTGCGCGACGCCCTCTCGCTCGCGGCGCACGGTCTCTCCCGCCCGCCGTTGTCCGTCTCGCTGGCGATCGCCCCCGGCGCCGAGCGGCTCTGGGGCGATCGGGGGCAGCTCACGCAGGTCCTGGTGAACCTCGTCCTCAACGCGGCGCAGGCGATGCCCGACGGCGGGACGCTGACGATCGCCGCCGCGCCGGCCCCCGGGCCGGAGGGCGACGGCGGCTGGCTGCGGCTGTCCGTGGCCGACACGGGCGCCGGCATCCCGCCCGAGGTGCTGCCGCGGATCTTCGATCCTTTCTTCACCACCAGGGAGGCGGGCACCGGCCTGGGGCTCGCCGTCGTCCACACGGTGGTCGAGGGCCACGGCGGGCGTGTCGAGGTGGACAGCGCCGTCGGCCGCGGCAGCACCTTCACCCTGTTCCTGCCGGGCGGTCCGTCCCTCGCCAAGACGGCCGGGGGGCGACCGACGGGCCGACCGATCGAGGAGACCCTATGTACGCACAGCCGATGACGTCCCCGCTCACGGGCTCCGCGCGCGGGAGCCGCTCCGTGCTGGTGGTGGACGACGAGCCGACCATGAGGGCGGCGCTCACCGAGTCTCTGCGGCGCAACGGCTACGGCGCCGACTCCGTTGCCGACGGGCGCGAGGCGCTGGATCGGCTCGGGGAGCAGCGTCCCTGGCTCGTGCTGACGGACCTGCGGATGCCGCACCTCGGGGGGCTGGACGTGCTCCGCGAGATCAAGCGGCGGTCGCCGCGGACGGCGGTCGTCGTCATGACCGCCTACGGGACGGTGGAGACGGCCGTCGAGGCCATGAAGCAGGGGGCGAGCGACGTGCTGCTGAAGCCCTTCGCCGCCGAGGCGCTGGAGCGCATCCTCGCGGGCCTGGAGGCCGCGGACCCGGCGCCGGCCGGCGGGGAGGGGGCGCGTCCCCTGCTCGGCGAGGACCCGGCCATGGCGCGGGCGCTCGGCGCGGCGGAGACGGTCGCGGCGAGCGCGGTGACCGTCCTGCTCTCCGGGGAGAGCGGCACCGGCAAGGAGCTGCTCGCGCGCTTCATCCACGCCCGCAGCCCGCGGGCGCGGGGCCCCTTCGTCGCGGTCAACTGCGCCGCCCTCCCGGACGGCCTGCTGGAGAGCGAGCTGTTCGGCCACGAGCGCGGCGCCTTCACCGGCGCGCTGGGGCGGAAGGCCGGCAAGTTCGAGCTGGCCCACGGCGGCACCATCCTGCTCGACGAGATCAGCGAGATGAACATCGGGCTCCAGGCCAAGCTGCTGCGGGTGCTGCAGGAGCGGACGGTGGACCGCGTCGGCGGCCGCGAGCCGGTGCGCGTGGACATCCGGGTGATCGCGACGACGAACCGCAGCCTGCGCCGGGAGGTCGAGGAGGGCCGCTTCCGCGAGGACCTCTACTACCGGCTCAACGTCTTTCCGATCGCCCTGCCGCCGCTCCGGGAGCGGCCGGCCGACATCCCCGTCCTGGCGCGGCACTTCGTCGCCGCCTGCGCGGCGCGGAACGGCCTGCCCGTGCCCGTTCTGACGGAAGCCGCGCTCCTCGACCTGGCCTCGCGCCCCTGGCGGGGCAACGTCCGCGAGCTGGAGAACGCGATGGAGCGGGCGGTGCTGCTGGCGGGGGGCGGCCCCATCGGCCCCGAGCACCTGCCGGGGGAGGGGGCGTCGGTCGGCGCGGCGCCCGCCGCGTCCCCCGCCGCTCCCGCGCCGCCGCCGGCCGGCCCGTCGCTGTGGGAGATGGAGCGGGCCCTGATCGTCCGGACCCTGGAGGACCTCAAGGGCAACCGGACGCACGCGGCCAAGCGGCTGGGTATCAGCGTCCGCACGCTGCGCAACAAGCTGCGCGAGTACCGGCAACTCGCGGCGGCCGCGGAGACGGCCGCCGCGCGGCCGAGCGAAGGGGGCCGATGACGCTGTTCGACGCGACCATGGCCCGCCTGGAGCGGGCGCTGGACTTGCGCGCGGCCCGGCACCGGGTGATCGCCGCCAACCTCGCCAACGAGGAGACGCCCGGCTACCGGGCGAAGGACCTGCGCTTCCGCGAGGCCTTCGCCGCGGCGCGGCGGGCGACGCCGGCGTCGCGGCTCGCGGTCACCCACGCGCGGCACCTGACCGCCGTCGGGCCCGCGGGCGGGCCCGACGCGCCCGTCGTCGAGTCGCCGGCGGGCGAGACCGGCCCCGACGCCAACACCGTCAACCTGGAGCGCGAGCTGGCCAAGCTCGCCGACAACGCGCTGCACTACCAGGCGGTCGCCGCGATCGTCGCCATGCGGTTCCAGCAGTTGCTGGCGGCGATCCGCGAGGTCCGGTAGGCGCGCAAGGAGGGATCGTGGACCTCACCGACAGCCTCGCCATCTCGGTCTCCGCGCTGGACGCCCAGCGGCATCGCCTGAACGTCATCGCGAGCAACCTCGCCAACGCCCAGTCCACCAGCACACCGGAGGGCGGGCCCTACCGGCGCCGGCAGGTGATCTTCGCGCCGGTCTCCCTCGCGCCGGCCGGCGGGGCGGGCGGCAAGGGGCTGGGCGGGCTCACGGGCGTGACGGTGCGGCAGGTGACGGAGGATCCCCGTCCCGGCAAGGCGGTCCACGACCCGACGCATCCGGACGCGGACAAGGAGGGCTTCGTCCAGATGCCCAACGTCAACGTGATGGAGGAGATGGTGGACCTCATGGCCGCCCACCGGGCCTACGAGGCCAACGTCCAGGCGATCACGGCGGCCCGCTCGATGTGGCTGCGTGCGCTGGAGATCGGACGGTAGCCGCCTTGACGGTTGGTGATCGAGGGATCGTCGACCGCTGAGCGGGGCGCAGGGCCGAACGCTGCGCCCCGAAGGCCGGCGATGAAGAGGGAGTCGCTCCGGAGGAATCCATGGACGAGATCAGGATCGGAACCATCACGCCGACGATCCCGGCGGCGGCCGCGCAGCCGACCGGCCCCGCGGCCGGCGCGGCGGCCGGCGGGGGCTTCCAGGGCCTGCTCAAGGAGGCGCTCGCCGAGGTCAACGCGGCGCAACTGGAGGCCGCCCGCGCGGTGGACGCCCTGGCGGGCGGGGAGAGCCAGAGCCTCCACCAGACGATGATCGCGCTCCAGCGGGCCGACGTGAGCTTCCAGCTCATGATGCAGGTCCGCAACAAGATCGTGGGCGCCTACGAAGACATCCAGCGGATGCAGATCTGACGGGGTGAACCGTGGCCTGGCTTTCGTCGTTGACGGCCTTGCCCATCGGGCGGCGGCTCGCCCTCCTGGTCGCGCTCGCCGCGGCTGTCGCGGGGCTCGTGGCCCTCACGCTCTGGACCCAGCAGCCGGAGCAGGCGGTCCTCTTCTCGGGCCTGTCGCCGGAGGACGCGGCCGCGATCGTGGAGAAGCTCAAGGAGACCAAGACGCCCTACGAGCTCGGCGCGGGCGGCGGCACGGTGCTCGTGGACGTGGCGCGGGTCCACGAGCTGCGGCTCCAGCTCGCCGGCCAGGGGCTGCCGCACGGCGGCGGCGTCGGCTTCGAGATCTTCGACCGGAACACGATCGGCATGTCCGAGTTCGTGCAGAAGCTCAACTACCGGCGGGCCCTGCAGGGCGAGCTGGCCCGGACGATCGGCCAGCTCCCGGAGGTCGAACGGGCGCGGGTCCACCTGGCCGTGCCGGAGCGGCGCCTGTTCGGCACCGAGCCGGAGCGGCCGCGGGCCTCGGTGGTCCTCTCGCTGCGTCGGGGCGCGTCGCTGAGCCGGGCGCAGACGCAGGGCATCGTCCACCTCGTCGCCAGCAGCGTGGAGGGGCTGCAGCCGGCCCAGGTGACGGTCGTGGACGGGCACGGGAGGCTGCTCTCCGAGGCGGGGGAGGACGGCCCGACACGGCTCTCCGGCTCGCAGATGGAGTACCAGCGCTCGCTGGAGAAGGACATCGAGCAGCGGATCCAGACGATGCTGGAGCGGATCGTCGGGGCGGGCAAGGCCGTCGTGCGCGTCTCCGGCGTCCTCGACTTCCGCCAGGTCGAGCTGACGGAGGAGCGGTACGACCCCAACGGCCAGGTCGCCCGCAGTGAGCAGCGGCAGACGGAGAAGACCAACGGGACGACCCGCAACCAAGGGGCGGCGGGGCCCGCGGCGGGCGGCCCGCCCGGCGTCGCCTCCAACGTCCCGACCGGCGCCGCGGCCCAGGCGCCGGCGCCGGCCGGGGCGCCGGAGCAGTCCAGCAGCACGACGACCCAGACCAAGCAGGAGACGGTGAACTACGAGATCAGCCGGACGGTCTCCCGCATCGTCGAGCCGGTCGGCACGATCAAGCGCCTCTCCGTCGCGGTGCTCGTGGACGGCACCTACGCGCCGGCCCCCAAGGAGGCGGGCAAGCCCGAGGGGGCGAAGACCTACGTGCCCCGCTCCGAGGAGGACATGCAGCGCCTCCGGGAGATCGTCAAGCGGGCGATGGGCTTCTCGGCCGAGCGGGGCGACCAGGTGGAGGTGGTCAACGTGCCCTTCGACGTCGAGGCGGAGGAGGGCGAGGGCGCGGCCGCGGAGGCCCCCGGCCCGTCGGCGGCCGCCTTCGCGCCTTACGTCCGGTACGGCGTCGCGGCCCTGCTCTTCACGCTCATCCTGCTGTTCGTCGTGCGGCCGCTGGTCGCCGCGCTCGCGGCGGCGCCGGCGCCCGCGGCGGCGCCGCCGCTCGCGCTGCCGCAGGGCCTGCCGATGACGGTCGCCGAGGCCGAGGCGTCGCTGGCCTCCGGGCCGCGCACGCAACTGCTGGAGGAGGCGAAAAGCAACCCGGAGACCACCGCGTTGGTGGTTCGGCAATGGCTGAAGGGAGGAGCCTAGATGGCGACGGCGTCCCCGAGAAAGCTCTCCGGCGAGGAAAAGGCCGCGATCCTGCTGCGGGCCATCGGCGAGGACGCGGCCGCGGCGGTCATGCGACACCTGGAGCCGAAGGACATCCGCAAGATCGGCATGCACATGGCCGAGCTGTCGAACATCTCCCGCGAGGAGGAGGAGGCAGTCATCCGGGAGTTCAAGGACGCGCGCACGATGGGCTCGGTCGGCTTCGAGGGCCGCGAGTACATCCGCGCGATCCTGCACAAGGCGCTGGGGCCCGACAAGGCCTCCCGCATCCTGGAGACCCTCACGACGACCTCCTACCCCGGGCTGGAGTCGCTCAAGTGGCTCGACCCCCGGGCGGTGGCGCAGATCATCAAGGTCGAGCACCCGCAGACGATCGCGGTCATCCTCTCGCAGATGGACCCCGAGCAGGGCAGCCAGGTGCTGGCGGCCCTGCCGGAAGGACTCCGGCCCGAGGTGACGATGCGGGTCGCGCAGGTCGAGGACGTGCAGCCCGAGGTCCTCAGGCAGCTCAGCGACGTGCTCCAGGAGACGCTCAAGGTGAGCGGTCCCGGGCGCGGGGAGAGCATGGGCGGGGCGGAGGTGGCGGCCGAACTGCTGGCGCGTCTCGACAAGAGCGTGGAGAGCGGCATCATGGCCGTGGTCGGCGAGCGCGACGCGGAGCTGGCGGACGCGATCCGCGCCCTGATGTTCGTCTTCGAGGACCTGGTGAAGGTGGACGACCGGGGGATCCAGGAGTTGCTCAAGGAGGCCCCGAAGGACGACCTCGCCCTGTCCCTGCGGGCGGCGAGCCCGGACGTGCGCGAGAAGTTCTTCCGGAACATGTCCAGCCGGGCCGCGGAGATGCTCAAGGAAGACATGGAGGCGCGCGGGCCGGTGCGGGTGAGCGAGGTCGAGAAGTCGCAGCAGAACCTCCTGAAGATCTGCCGCCGGCTGGAGGAAGAGGGGCGGCTCGTCATCGGGGGCGCCGGGGAGGAATTCGTATGATCGCTGGGACGGGCGCGCGCGCCCTCCGGCCGAAGGGGGAGCCGGCGGCGCAGCCCTACGCGATCGAGTCGGTGGAGGCCGCCGCCGCGGCGGCGCGGGCGGCGGAGCAGGCGGCCCGCGAGCAGGCCGCCTACGATCGGGGCATCGCGGAAGGGGAGCGGCGCGGGCGCGAGGCGGCGGTCGCGCCGCTGGAGCGGCAGAACCGGCTGCTCGCCGCGCTGGGCGAGGCGGTGCGGGCGCAGCGGGCCCTCCTGCCGGCGGACGCGGAGGAAGCCGTCGCCGCCCTGGCGCTGGAGGTCGCGCGCAAAGTGCTCGGGGAGCGGAGCGAGGTGCTGCGCGAGGCCGTGGTCCTCCGGGCGCGCGAGCTGGTCGGCCGCGTCCGGGACGGCGGGCCGCTCGCGATCCTCGTCCACCCGCAGGACGCGCCGGCGCTGGAGGGGCTCCGCGACGCCCTGGCCGAGGCGGCGGGCGGGGCCGCGGTCGAGGTGCGGGGCGACGTGCGGGTGTCGCCCGGCGGGCTCCTCCTGGAGACGCCCTCCCGCCTGATGGACGCGCGGATCGAGGTGCAGTTGACGAGGATCGGGGAGGCGCTTGGGCGGCGGCAGCATGGTTGAGGCGTTGCACGCGCGGGTCGCCGCGGCCGAGCCGGTGGCCGTGTACGGCCGGATCAGCCGGGCCGTGGGGCTCGTGATCGAGGGGCGGGCGCCGATGCGGGAGATCGGGGAGGTCTGCGAGATCGTCCACGACGAGGACGGGGCGCGCGTGCCGGCCGAGGCGGTCGGGTTCCGGGACGACCGCGTGCTGCTGATGCCGCTGGGCGAGTTGCGCGGGATCGGCCCCTCGAGTCGGCTGGTCATGCTGGGGCGGCGGGCGACGGCCCGCGTCGGCCCCGGCCTGCTCGGCCGCGTGCTGGACGGGCTGGGAGAGCCGCTGGACGGGAGGGGCGCGCCGGTGGTCGCCGGGGAGCGGCCGCTGTACGGGGCGCCGCCCAACCCGATCAAGCGGCGGCGCGTCGCGGAGCCGCTGGACCTGGGCATCCGCGCGATCAACGGGCTGCTCGCCTGCGGCCGCGGCCAGAAGGTCGGGATCTTCGCCGGCTCCGGCGTGGGCAAGAGCGTGCTGCTCGGGATGATCGCGCGCCAGACCGAGGCCGACGTGAGCGTCATCGGGCTGATCGGCGAGCGCGGCCGCGAGGTCGGCGAATTTCTCGATCGCGACCTCACGGCGGCGGGGCTCCGGCGCTCGGTCGTGGTGGTCGCCACCGCCGACCAGCCTCCCCTCGTGCGGGTGCGGGCGGCCTTCCTCGCGACGGCGATCGCCGAGTACTTCCGAGACGCCGGGAAGCAGGTGCTCCTGATGATGGATTCGCTCAGCCGCCTGGCGCAGGCCCAGCGGGAGATCGGGCTGGCCGTCGGCGAGCCGCCGACGACGAAGGGCTACACGCCCTCGGTCTTCGCGCTGCTGCCGAAGCTGCTGGAGCGGGCCGGCACGGGCGAAGGGGCCGGCGTCGTCACCGGCCTCTACACCGTGCTCGTGGAGGGCGACGACATGGCCGATCCGGTCGCCGACGCCGCCCGCTCGATCCTGGACGGCCACATCCTGCTCTCGCGCGAGCTGGCGGCGCAGGGCCATTTCCCCGCCGTGGACGTGACGGCGAGCACGAGCCGCGTGATGCGGGAGCTCGTCACCCCGGAGCACTGGCGCGCCGCGCGGACCCTCGTGGAGGCCCTCGCCCTCTACCGGCGGTCCGAGGAACTGATCACCATCGGTGCCTACAAGGCCGGCGTCAACGGCCGGCTGGACCGGGTCCTGGCCAAGCTCGACGCGATCACGGCCTACCTGCGGCAGGACGTGAACGAGCGGGCGAGCTGGGCCGAGTCCCGGGAGGCGCTGCTGGCCCTCGCGGAGGAGCTGCGATGAACGTCACCGTGCTGCGCACCTACCGGGCCCAGCTCGAGCAGGCGCTCCGTGCCGAGCTGGCCGAGCTGCAACGGGCGCTCGACGCGGCGGAAGCCGAGCGGCGGCGGCTCGACGTCTCCGCCGAGGAGGACGCGCGCCGGTACCTGGAAGCCGCGCGGGCGGGGCTGCCCGCCGCCGAGGCGGCGGGCCGCTACGAACTGATGGAGGGGCTCGCCGAGGCCGTCCTCCGGGCGCAGGCGCTCGTATCCGCGGCGCACGAGCGGTGGCGGACGAAGATGGCCGAGGTGCTCGAGGCGGCGCGGGAGCGCAAGAAGATGGAGAGTCTGCAGCGGCGTCGCGCGGCCGCCGACCGCCGGTCGGTCGCCGCCGCGGCGCAGCGCGAGACGGACGAGGCGGCCTCGCGGGGAGGGGAGGGGCGTGGACCGGCGGAGAGGTGAGCGCGGGACGCAGCGCGCCGCCCGCCACCTCGGGCGGACCGGCTCGGTCCGGCCCGGGTCGCGCGCCGCGCGCGGCGGCCGGTGCTCCTCCTCTCCGTCTGCCGGGGGGCCCTGGGCGCGTCGCTGGCTTCTGCCGGCGGGCCTGTGGGCCTGCCTCCTCGGGCCGGCGGACGCGCAACCGGCTCCGGCTGCTGGCAAGCCCTCGCCCCCCGCCGAGGAGGCCCTGCCGGCGGCGCTGCGGCCCCCGTCGCACCAGGGACCCGCGCTGGCCGAGCCGAAGGAGATCCTCGCGTTGCTGGATCAGCGCAAGCAGGCGCTGGATCGTCGCGAGCAGGAGCTGCGGGAGGCGGAGGGGCGGCTCGCGGCGATGAAGGCGGAGATCGAGGCGATCCTGGCCCGCTACGAGGAAGCGGCGAAGGTGGCGGAGGAGCGCCGCAAGGCCTTCGAGGCGAAGCAGGCCGAGAGCCGATCCGCCGCCAGACAGCGGGACCTCGCCCAGTTGGCGGCGATGTACGAGGCCATGCCGGCGGAAGAGGCCGCGGCGCGGATCGAGACGTTGCCCCGGGACAAGGCGATCCGCGTGCTCCGGCTGCTCAAGGGCAAGACCGCCGGGGCCATCCTCGCGCAGGTGCGGCCGGAGAAGGCCGCGAAGCTGGCCGCGCAACTGCTGCCCGAGTAGACGAAGATGGCGAACGACGTAGCGGGACCGCGGGGTGCCGGGCGGGGGGCGGGCGAGCCGCCCCGCGCGACGGGGCGGGCCGCCCCCCGTGCCGAGGGGCGCCGGCCGAAATTCCGCCGCGAGATGGCCCGGGCGGTCGGCTCGCCGCCGGAGGCGGAGACGGAGCCGTCGGAATTCCGCTGGCCGGAGGGGCAAGGGCTCGACCCGATGATCGGGCTGGCGGCGACTGCCCGGCGGCTGGGACGGGGCGCGACGAAGCCCGACTTTCCCGAGGCGGCGACCGGCGGCGCCGTCCGCGACCGGCGCGCCCAGCCTGCGGCTCGCCCCGAGGAGCCGTCGCGTCGCCCCGCCGGGCCCGCGACCGAGGCGGGGTCGGAGGGGGGTGGCGGGCGGAGCGAGCCCGGCGCCGCCGACGAGGCGGCGGCTCGGGAGCCCGACGCGGGGACGCGGGCACGGGCAGACACCGAAGCGCTCGGGCGCCGCGACGCGGGAACGCGGGGACGCGAGGGCGCGGGGACCGACGGGGAGCCGCAGGCCCCGCCCGAGGAGGCCGTCACCCTCGCCGGGACGAAGGAAGCATCCGGCGCGCCGGTCGCCGGCGCGCTTGCGGCGACGGCGGCCGCCTCGGCGGAGATGGCGGGGCCGGCCGCGGCGGCGGAGCCGCCGTCGGCCGGCGGGGAAGGCGGCGCGGTCGCGCCGGTCCCGTCGCGGGGCCCCGACCGGGCGGCCGGGTCGGGACCCAGGGCGCCGGCGGGCGATCACCTCGCGCCAGCCGCGGTCCTCGCGGAGGAGGCGTCGGAGGCGGAACGCTACCGGGGCCTGCCGGCCGTCCGCCTGGACCTGGAGCCGGAAGACCTCGGCCGGGTCCGGCTGCACGTCGCGCTCGCGGACCAGCGGGTCTTCGCCGCGGTGGTCACCGAGCAGGAGGGGCTGCGCGACTACCTACAGGCCCAGCGCGACCGGCTGGAGGCCGAGCTCGGCAAGCAGGGCCTCGAAGTCGGGTCCTTCCTGGTCTCGACGAATCGGCGGGAGGGCGGCGAGCCGGGAGCGCCGCGGCCGGATCGCCCGGATCGCGCCGACCGCCCCTCCCGGGACGAGCAGCCGGCCGCCGACCCCACCGCGACCCTCCGGGCCGACGGCCTGAACCTCTTTGCCTAGTCCGCGGCAGCCCTTGCCCGCCAGAGGCTCCTGTTTCCCGCCCCACCCCCCACGGACTCCCTCCTGCGGCCTTTCCGGGGCTGTCGCACGGCGCACGGCTCTTGCAAGGAGCCTGGGCCGACGAATCGTTCCGTCCACGGGGAGACAAGAGATGGACAGCATCGCCGGACTTTCCCGTCAGACCCTGGGCGCGCCGCCGGCCGGCGGGCAGGCCGGCGCCTCCCCCATGGGGCAGGACGTCTTTCTCAAGCTCCTGGTGACCCAGTTGCAGCACCAGAACCCGCTCAAGCCGGTGGACAACGAGTCGTTCATCGGCCAGCTCGCGCAGTTCAGCCAGCTCGAGCAGACGAACAAGCTCGTGTCGCTGATGGAGCAGAACGTGGCCGGGACGCAGGCGACCCAATCCTTCGGGCTGGTCTCCCTGATCGGCCGTGATGTCCAGGTCGGCGGCGACCAGGTCCGTCTCGGCGAGGGGCCGGTGCCCGTCTCCTATACCGTGGAGGGCGATGCCGCATCCGTGGACATCACCTTCTTGGACGGCTCGGGTCGTCCGGTGCGGGCGATCCGGGCCGGTGCGCAGGAGGCGGGCGAGCGCCAGCTCCTCTGGGACGGACGAGACCAGGCGGGCCGGCCCCTCGCCGCGGGGCTGTACGGGGTGGCGGTGAGCGCGGTGGACAGCGGCGGCCGGCCGGTCGCGGTCACGCCGGGGATCCGTGCGCGGGTGACCGGCCTCACGGTCGAAGGAGGGCGGCCGAAGGTCCTGACCGGCGAGCGGGCGCTGGACCCGGCCGACATCCGGCGCATCTACTGAAGGGCCAACGACCAGTCGGGGGGAGCGCGCCATGTTGACCTCGCTGTACGCGGGATTGAGCGGCCTGGACGCCACGGGCCAGTGGCTCCAGGTGATCAGCAACAACGTCGCCAACTCGGGGACCGTCGGGTTCAAGTCGAGCCGGGCCCTCTTCGCCGAGATGGTCGGCGCCACCTATCAGCGTGGGGGCGCGCGCGGCGTGCCGGGCATCGGGACCAGACCCGTCCAGGTCGAGGGTGTCTTCGTCCAGGGGACCGTCAGCGCGACGGGCCAGCCCCTGGACCTCGCCATCGAGGGCAACGGCTTCTTCCACGTGAAGGACGGCGCCGGCCGGAGCCTCTACACGCGCGCCGGCGGCTTCGCGCTCGATGCGCAGGGGCGCGTCGTGACCGCGGACGGCAAGTTTCTCCAGGGCTACCTCGCGGACGAGAGCGGGACCGTGGGCGCGACCCTCGGCACGCTCACGACCGCGGCGCCGTCCGGCTCGGGTCGGGTTTCGTTCGCGCCGAAGGCGACCGAGAAGGCGACGATCGCCGGTAACCTGGACGCGACCGCCGCCGCCATCCCGGGCGGCTTCGACCGGGGCGACCCCTCCGGCACCTCCAACTTCGCGACCTCGATGACGATGTACGACGACGAGGGGGCCGGCTCGCCCGTCACCGTCTATTTCACCAAGACCGGGACGGATGCCTGGACCTACAGCGTCGTGGCCGGCGGCGCCGTCGCCGGCTCCGGCAGCCTGAGCTTCCGATCCGACGGAACGCCGTCGGGGGCCGCCACCGGGAGCGTCTCGCTGACGCTGGGGGGGAAGACCGCGACCGTCGAATTCGACTTGAGCGGGATGACCCAGTACGGCTCGGCCTCCGCGATCACCGCCCAGTCCCAGGACGGGGAGGCGGCCGGGACCTTCGAGCGGGTCGCGGTGGACGGCGAGGGGACGCTCATCGCCGAGTTCTCCAACGGGCGGTCCCGAGCCCTCGGCCGCGTGGCGCTCGTGGGCTTCGTGAACTCCCAGGGGCTCGCGAGGCTGAACGACAACCTGTTCGAGGTCACGGAGGCGGCCGGCACCGCCACGACCGCCGCCCCCGGCTCGGGGGGCCTCGGCCGGATCGTCCCGGCCTCGCTGGAGCAGTCCAACGTGGACCTGAGCGACCAGTTCGTGGACATGATCGCGGCCCAGCGGGAGTACCAGGCCAACTCCCGCGTGATCACGACGAGCGACGAGCTGCTCGTCGAGATCATGGGGCTCAAGCGCTAGCCCGCCTGCTCCGCGGCCGCCGTCAGGATTCTGACGCCGTCAATCTTCTCCGTAGCCCGTCGGTCGGCTGCTTGACGGATGCCCGCCCCCGTCCCCCGCCGCACGATCGAAACCCGCCGCAATCTCCTCCGCTTTCGCCGGCGGCCCCGCCGCCGCGCATGGCATATCGGTTGCAGAGTCGCCTGGCCGTCATCGCCTTCGATCCACCGACGACCCGCGGAAGGAGCCTTGCCATGGCCGACACCACAGCAGGCGCCCAGGCGCCCGCGCTCCCCGCCCCGAAGGGGCTGTCGAAGAAAACCCTCCTCATCGCCGGAGCGGCGGTGCTCGCGCTCGCGGCGGGTGCCGGCGCCTTCCTGGCCCTGAAGGGCGGGAAGGAGAAGCCGGCCGAGGCGCCCGCCGCCGAGGAGCACGCGGCGGCCGCAGGAGAGGCCGCCGGCCACGGCGCCGCGAAGGAGGCCGGCACCCTCTACGACCTCGACTCCTTCATCGTCAACCTGGCGGATACGCCCGAGGCCCGCTACCTCAAGCTCACGCTGAAGCTGGAGCTGGAACGGCCGGAGGTCGCGGCCGACCTGGCGGCGCGGGTGCCGCAGGTCCGCGACGCGGTCCTGATCCTGCTCACCAGCAAGGATTCGACGAGCCTGCGGAGCACGCAGGGCAAGTTCCAGCTCCGCGACGAGATCACGCATCGGGTCAACACCGCGCTGCCGAAGGGCGGCGTGCGGACGGTCTATTTCACGGAATTCGTCGTTCAGTAGGGGCGTGCGCCGCGGGCGCGAGGCATGGAGAAAATTCTCTCTCAGGACGAGGTCGACGCGCTGCTCAAGGGCGTGGTGTCCGGCGAGGTGGACACGGCGCCGCCGGCGGAGGAGCCGTCGGGCATCCGGTCCTACGACCTGATCAATCAGGAGCGGATCTTCCGGGGCCGGATGCCGACCCTGGAGATGATCAACGACCGGTTCGCCCGGCTGCAGGCCGTCTCCTGGGGCGCGACGCTGCGCAAGATGATCGACTTCGCCGTCGTGGGCACGCAGGTGATCAAGTTCAGCGAGTTCCTGAAGAAGATCCCGGTGCCCTCGTCGCTCACGGTCTTTCAGATCGACCCCCTGCGCGGCCACGGGCTCTTCGTGATGGACGCGATGGTCGTCTATCTGGTGGTGGACCACTTCTTCGGCGGCAACGGGCTTTTCCACGTGAAGCCGGAGGGGCGCGAGTTCACGCCCGTGCAGCAGCGGATCATCCGGAGCGTCGCCGGCCAGTCGCTGCGCGACCTGGAGAAGGCCTGGCAGCCCGTCCTCCCCGTCCAGATCAAGCTCTCCCGGTCGGAGAGCAACCCGCAATTCGCGATGATCGTCTCGCTCTCGGAGATCGTGGTCGCGGTCACGTTGCGCGTGCAGATCGGCGAGGCCGGGCGGGACCTCTTCCTGGCCTACCCCTACGCGATGCTGGAGCCCATCAAGGAGAAGCTCTACTCCGGCTTCTTCTCCGACCGCATGGAGGAGAACGTCGGCTGGGGCCGCCGGTTCAAGGAGGAACTGCAAGACTGCCGCGTCAATACGACGGTCCAGTTCGGGACGGCGACCGTCAGCGTCCGCGACGTGTTGCAGTTCGCGCCCGGCGCCGTCCTCCTCCTCGACCAGGGCCCCGGCGATCCGCTGACTTGCTTCGTGGAGGGCATCCCCAAGTTCCAGGGCAGCGCCGGGGTGATGAAGGGGAGCCGGGTCTTTCGCGTGGACCGCCGGGTGCCGTAGGCGCCGGCCGAAGGAGGAGGGACGACGTGGCGCAACCGGATATCGTGCCGACCGAGAGCGAGCTGCCGGAGATGCGGGCCGCCGCCGTGCCGGAGCCGGAGCCGGCGGGCCAGCCGGCCCTGCCGGGCAACCTCGACCTCCTGCTGGACATCCCCATGCAGGTGTCCGTGCAGCTCGGCTCGGCGCGGATGCTCATCCGCGACCTCCTGCAGCTCGGGCAGGGGTCGGTCATCGAGCTGGAGAAGCAGGCGGGGGAGCCGATGGAGGTGCTGGTGAACAACCGCCTGGTGGCGCGCGGCGAGGTCGTCGTCGTGAACGAGAAGTTCGGCGTGCGCCTCACCGACGTCGTCAGCGCGGCCGAACGGGTGCAGCAGTTGAAGTGAGCCGGAAGGGGTGAGGGGTAAGGGGCGAGGGGGCTTCCCCTCGCGCCTGACGCCTCACGCCGCACGGATTTGGGAACGATGGATCTCTGGGACAGCCTCTTACGGATGGCCTCCGCGCTGGCCGTGGTCCTGGGCCTGATGGCGCTCTGCGCGGCGGCGGGGCGCCGGTGGCTCGGGCGGCTCGGGGCGGGGGCCGACGCGCCGCTGGTGCGGGTGCTCGGCGCGGGCTCGCTCGGGTCCCGTCGCGAGCTGATCGTCGTGGCCGTCGCGGGGGAGGTGCTCCTGCTGGGCGCGACGGCGGGGAACCTCGTGCCCCTCGGCCGGATCCGCGACCCCGAGCGCGTCGCGCGCCTGCTGGGGGCGCCGGCGCGCGCCCGGGTGCCCGGGGAGGTCGCGTGAGCCGCGCGTGCGCGGCGGAGCGGACGGGGCGGCGGGGCGTCGCGGCCGCGGCGGGCCTGGCGGCCTGGCTCGCC
Source organism: Candidatus Nitrospira neuquenensis (assembly GCF_979578155.1). Taxonomy (NCBI): domain Bacteria; kingdom Pseudomonadati; phylum Nitrospirota; class Nitrospiria; order Nitrospirales; family Nitrospiraceae; genus Nitrospira; species Candidatus Nitrospira neuquenensis. The sequence goes on from NZ_CEFZDU010000035.1 coordinate 184,564, forward strand.
GCCGCGGGCGCCGCCTGGGCGGGCGGCCCCTCGCTCACGCTGGACCTGGGCGGCGGGCCCGGCGCGACCGCGACGGTCGTCCAGGTCCTGATCCTCCTGACGGTCCTGTCCCTGGCCCCCGCCTTCTTCATCATGGTCACGGCGTTCACCCGCATCGTCATCGTCCTGTCCTTCCTCAGGCAGGCGATCGGCACGCCCCAGGCGCCGCCGAACCAGGTGCTGATCAGCCTGGCCCTCTTCCTGACCTTCTTCATCATGGCGCCGGTCTGGGACCGGGTGTACCAGGGCGCCCTGCAGCCCTACATGGCCGAGCAGATCACGCACGAGGAGGCCCTCACCCGCGGCCTCGAGCCGGTCCGCGCCTTCATGCTCCGCCAGGTGCGGGAGAAGGACCTGGGCCTGTTCGTGGAGCTGTCCGGCCGGCCGGCGCCGGCGCGGCCCGAGGACCTGCCGACGCACGTCGTCATCCCGGCCTTCGTGCTGAGCGAGCTGCGGATCGCCTTCCAGATCGGGTTCCTGATCTACATCCCCTTTCTGGTCGTGGACATGGTCGTCGCGAGCGTCCTGATGTCCATGGGAATGATGCTGCTGCCGCCCGTCGCGATCTCGCTCCCGTTCAAGCTGATCCTGTTCGTGCTCGCGGACGGCTGGTACCTGGTCGTCGGCTCGATGGTGCGGAGCTTTCACTGAAAGCGACGCCCGGTGAACATTCCGTCATTCCGGCGAAGGCCGGAATCCAGCGTTCGGACTGGGCCCCGGCTTCCCCGGGACGCTCCGAAGGGACGCGGAGGAGACCATGACGCCGGAGCTGGTGGTCGAGATGGGGCGGCGCGCGGTGGAGACGATGTTGCTCGTGTCCGCGCCGATGCTGGGGTTGAGCCTGGTCGTCGGGCTGGCCGTCAGCCTGTTCCAGGCCATGACCCAGATCAACGAGGCGACGTTGACCTTCGTGCCCAAGATCCTCGCCGTCGTGGCGGTGGTGCTCCTGTTCTTCCCCTGGATGCTGGGGGTCCTGGTCAGCTTCACGGTCGCCACGCTGGCCGGCATCCCGGAGCTCGCGCGATGACCCACGCGCTGGTCCTCCCGTTGCCGCAGATCCAGGGCCTGCTCGTGGTCCTCACGCGCGTCGGCGGCATCATGGCCGCCTGGCCGGTCCTGGGCGGACGGATGGTACCGCCGCGGGTCAAGGCGGGCCTGGCGCTGGCCCTGGCCCTCGTGCTGCTGCCCTCCGTGGGACCGTCGGCGCTCCCGGAGCAGGGGCCGCGGCTGGTCGCCGGGCTCGTGGCCGAGTTCCTGACGGGGCTGGTGATCGGGCTGGCGGCGCGGACGCTGTTCGCGGGCATCGAGCTGGCGGGGGACATGATGGGCGCGCAGATGGGCCTGGGCGTCGTGCAGCTTTTCGACCCGGCCTCCGCCCAACCGACGGGGATCGTGGGCCAGTACTACCAGCTCGTCGCCTCGCTGGTGTTCCTCTCGCTCGACGGGCACCTGCTCGTCGTGCAGGCGGTCGCCTGGAGCTTCACGGCGGTGCCGCCCTTCGGCGCGCGGATGTCCGCCGCTCTGGCGGAGGACGTGCTGCGCGTCACCGCCGGCCTCTTCCTCGTGGCGCTCAAGCTCGCCGCGCCGGTCATGGCGACGCTGCTCCTGGTCAACCTGGTCCTGGCGGCGATCGGGCGGGCCGTGACCCAGATCAACGTCTTCCTCCTGAGCTTCCCCGTCACGATCGGCGCCGGGTTCCTCGTCGTGGGGGCGGCGCTGCCCTTCGCGGCCGGGCTGTTCGAGGCCGAGGTCCTCCGCTTCCACGAGGCGGTCCTCGGCCTGCTGCGGGTGCTGGGTCATGGCTGAGCAGGCGGAGCTGCGCACCGAGCGGGCGACGGCCCGCCGGAAGAAGGAGGCGCGGGAGCGCGGGCAGGTCGCGGTCAGCCGCGACGTGCCGGCGGCCGCCGTGCTGCTGGCCGGCCTCGCCGGGCTTACCGCCTTCGCCGGGGACGGCCTGGCCGCGCTGGCCGACCTGATGCGCCGACGGCTGGTCCAGGCCGTCGAGGTCGGCGCCGGGACGGAGATCGGGCCGGATTTGCTCTCCGAGCTGCTGCTCGGCGTCGGACGCGAGACGCTCGCGCTGACCCTGCCGCTGCTCGTGGGGCTGGCGGCGGTGGGCGCGGGCTCGTTCCTCGTCCAGACCGGCTGGCTCTGGACCGGTAGGGGCCTCACCCCCGACCCGTCGCGGCTCGACCCGATCGCCGGCCTCGGCCGCCTCATCTCCTGGCGGGCGGCGGTCGAGTTGCTCAAGTCCGTCCTCAAGGTGCTCGCGATCGCCGGCGTCGCCTACGCCGCCGTCCGGGCGGACCTCCCGCGCCTGGCCGAGCTGGGGACCTACGCCGTCGCCGACCTGCCGGCGGCGACGGCGGCGCTGGCCGCCCGGGCCGGGCTCTGGATCGGGCTGGCCGTGGCGGCGCTCGCGGCCGCGGACTACGGCTACCAGCGCTTCGAGTGGGAGCGGGGGTTGCGGATGACGAAGGAGGAGGTCAAGCGGGAGCACCGGGAGATGGAAGGCGACCCGATGCTCCGCGCGCGGGTGCGCGGCGTGCAGCGGGAGATGGCCCGCAAGCGGATGATGGCGGCCGTGCCCAAGGCGGACGTCGTCGTCACGAACCCGACCCACCTGGCGGTCGCGCTCCGGTACGACGAGCGGACGATGGCGGCGCCCAAGGTCGTGGCCAAGGGCTCGGGCTTCCTGGCCGAGCGCATCAAGGCGGTCGCGGCCGAGCACGGCGTGCCGGTCATGGAGGAGAAGCTCCTCGCCCGCTCGCTCTACCAGCTCGTGGAGGTCGGCGGCGAGGTGCCGGCGGACCTCTACCGCGCGGTCGCGGAGATCCTCGCGCTGGTGTACCGGGCGAAAGGCAGGGTGCCCAGGGGCTGAAGGGCGGAAGTGCAAGTGACACGTAGCAAGTGGCAAGCGACGAGTCGCGAGTGACCAGCCGATGAGCGTCCAGCAACGGACATGGCCGGGGACCGCCTGGGTGCGCCAGCCCGACGTCCTCATGTCGGTCGGGGTCGTGGGCGTCCTGATGATCATGCTGCTGCCGCTCCCCCGGCTGCTGCTCGACCTGCTGCTGGCCTTCAACATCACGCTCGCCCTCCTCGTCCTGCTGGTCGGCATGCAGATCAAGCGGCCGCTGGAGTTCTCGGTCTTCCCCTCCGTCCTGCTCATGCTCACGCTGCTGCGCCTGTCGCTGAACATCGCCTCCACCCGGCTGATCCTCCTGCACGGCAACGAGGGGCCGGCCGCGGCGGGCGAGGTGATCCGCGCCTTCGGGAGCTTCGTCGTCGGGGGCAACTTCACGGTCGGGCTCGTCGTGTTCGCGATCCTCGTCGTCATCAATTTCGTCGTCGTGACCAAGGGCGCAGGCCGGATCTCGGAGGTGGCCGCCCGCTTCACCCTGGACGCGATGCCGGGCAAGCAGATGAGCATCGACGCCGACCTGAACGCGGGCCTGATCAACGACGCGGAGGCGCGTCGCCGCCGACGCGAGATCGCCCAGGAGGCGGATTTCTACGGCGCGATGGACGGCGCGAGCAAGTTCGTCCGCGGCGACGCGGTGGCGGCGGTCGTCATCATCCTCGTGAACATCGTCGGCGGCCTGACGATCGGCGTCCTCCAGCAGGGGATGAGCGCGGCGGCCGCGGCGGCGAACTACACGCTCCTGACCGTCGGCGAGGGGCTGGCGGCCCAGGTGCCGGCGCTGATCGTCTCGACGGCCGCCGGCATGGTGGTCACGCGGGCCGCGTCGGACACGAGCCTGGGCGAGGACATCGCCCGGCAGGTGTTCCTCTCCCCGAAGGTCCTCTGGACGGTGGCGGGCGTGCTGCTGGGCCTGGGCCTCGTCCCGGGCCTGCCGCACGCGGCCTTTCTCGCGCTGGGCGGCCTGGCGGGCTGGTCGGCCTGGGAGATGGCGAAGCGGGAGGACGAGCGGGCCGCGGCGGCGCTCGCGGCCCCGGCGGCCAAGGCCCCGGAGCCGGTCCCGGCCCTCGCGCCGCTGGACCTGATGGAGATCCAGGTCGGCTACGGCTTGATCGGCCTCGTGGACGGCGAGAGGGGCGGACTGCTGCTGGAGCGGATCAAGGGGCTCCGCCGGCAGACGGCGGCGGACATGGGCTTCATGGTCCCGCCCGTGCACATCCGCGACAACCTGCAGTTGCGGCCGAACGAGTACGCGATCCTGCTCAAGGGCGTGGAGCTGGTCAAGAGCGAGGTCCTGCCCGGCCACGTGCTCGCGATCAACCCGGGGACCGCCGACGTCCGGTCGGTGCCGGGCATCCCGACCAAGGAGCCGGCCTTCGGCCTGCCCGCCCTCTGGGTGCCGGAAGCCGAGCGGGACCGGGCCCAGGCGGCGGGCTGGACGGTCGTGGACGCGAGCTCGGTCATCACGACGCACCTGGGCGAGCTCATCAAGCGCCACGCCCACGAGCTGATCGGCCGGCAGGAGGTCCAGGCGCTGCTGGATGAGTTGGGCCGCACCCACCCGAAGCTGGTCGAGGAGCTGATCCCCGCGCTGCTGCCGCTCGGCGCCGTCGTGCGCGTGCTGGCCGGCCTGCTGCGGGAGCGGGTGCCGGTGCGCGACCTGCGGACGATCCTGGAGGCGGTGGCCGACCAGGCGGCCGCGACGAAGGACCCCGAGTTGCTCATCGAGGCGGCCCGCCAGGCGCTCGGCCGGGCGATCACTCGTCAGTACCAGGCGCCGGACGGCACGCTCCCCGTGATCAACCTGGACCCGCGCCTGGACCGTCGGCTGGCCGAGCAGGCGGCGGCCGCCGGCGGGATATGGACGCCGGAGCCGGCCGTCGCGCAGAAGCTGCTCGTCGGGCTGCGGCAGGCGGTGGAGCGGGTGGCCGCGCAGGGCCGGCAGCCGGTCCTGCTCTGCTCGCCCGCGCTGCGCCGCCACCTGCGGCGGCTGACGGAGCGGTTCCTGCCCTCGCTGCCGGTGCTCGCCGTCACCGAGGTGGAGGCGGCGGCGAAGGTCAAGGCGTTGGAGACGGTGCGGGTCGCCGACGAGCGTGCAGAGGCGCGGGCGGAGGCGCGATGAAGGTCAAGACGTTCCAGGCCCTGACCATCCAGGAGGCGCTCCGGGCCGTCAAGGCGGAGCTGGGCCCGGACGCCGTGATCCTCTCCACGCGGGAGGTCCGCGGGGGCGCCTCGCTGTTCGGCCTGTTCGGACGGCCGATGGTCGAGGTCTGTGCCGCGGTGGACGTGGAGACGGCCGAGACGCCGCGGTTCGAGCGGGAGCTTTGGCGGTCCGCGGCGGCGCCGGCGGCCCGGCCGGCGCCGCCGCCCGCCGCGCCGGCCGGGCCCGATCGCGACTGGGCGGCCTGCCGAGCGGAGCTGTCCCGCATCCGGGAGCTGCTGGAATCGTCGGGTGGGGCGTCCCGGGGCGCCGCCACGCTCCCGCCGCCGCTCCAGGCGGCGCGGGACCGGCTCGTGCGCGCCGGGCTCGCCGCCGGCACGGCGCTCGAGCTCCTGGCCCGCCTGCCGGCCGGGCTCGCGGGCCGGACCGGGGCCGAGGACGCGCTGCGCCGTCTGCTCGTGCGGGAGACGAGGACCGGCGGACCGCTCTTGGAGCTCGGCGACTGGAAGAAGACCGTCATGCTGGTCGGCCCGACCGGCGTGGGCAAGACGACGACGATCGCCAAGCTCGCGGCGCACTACCACGGCCGGGAAAAGCGCGCCGTTTCCCTGGTCACGCTGGACACCTACCGCCTGGCCGCGGTCGAGCAGCTCCGCCTCTACGCGAAGGCGATCGGCGTGCCGCTGCAGGTCGCGCTGACGCGGGAGGAACTGCTGGCCTTCCTGCGGCGCCGCTCGGGGACGGAGCTGATCCTGATCGACACGCCGGGGCGGAGCCCGCTGGACGCCGCCGGCATGGAGGAGCTGCGCCGCACGGTGGCGATGGAGCAGCCGCTGGAGACCCATCTGGTGCTCGCGGCGACCACGCGCGACGAGGACCTGCAGGAAGCGGTGGACCGCTACGCGGCGCTGCCGATCAACCGGCTGCTCTTCACGAAGCTGGACGAGACGACGAGGTTCGGCGCGCCCTTCGAGCTCATGCGGCGGACGGGCTGGCCCCTGTCCTACCTGAGCACCGGCCAGAAGGTGCCCGACGACTTGCAGGTGGCGACGCCCGAGCGGGTCGCGGGCCTCCTGCTCGGGGAGGGGGCGCGGGTGCTGCGGCCGGCGGCGCCCGAGCGGACCGGTGAGCCCAGGCCGGCCGAAGGAGGGACGCGGTGGAAGAGGTCATGACGGCGGCGGGGGCGGCGACCGGCGCCCTCGCGCTCCGCGGTCCGCGGGTGATCGCGGTCACCAGCGGGAAGGGCGGGGTCGGGAAGACGAACGTGACGGCGAACCTGGCCCTCGCGCTCGCGCGCCGGGGGCGGCGCGTGCTCGTGCTGGACGCGGACCTGGGATTGGGCAACGTCGACGTGCTGCTCGGCCTCGTGCCGCGCGCCACGCTGGCCGACGTGCTGCGCGGCGATCGGCGGCTGGCGGACATCCTCGTGGAGGGGCCCGGCGGCATCCGCATCCTTCCCGCCTGCTCGGGGCTCCAGGAGCTGACCGCGCTGCGGGAGGACCAGCGGCTCGCGTTGCGCGACGAGCTGGACGAGGCGGCCGGGGAAGCCGACGTGCTGCTGATCGACACGGGGGCGGGCATCTCCGCCAACGTGCTGTTCTTCGCCGGCCTGGCGGGCGACATCCTGGTCGTCGCCTCGCCGGAGCCGACCGCGATGGCCGACGCCTACGCGCTGATGAAGGTGCTGTCCCGGCGGGAGGTCGGCCGGCGCTTCCGCCTGCTGGTGAACCTGGCCGCGAGCCCCCGTGAAGGCCTGGAGGTCCATCGCCGGCTCGGCCTGGTCGCCGACCGGTTCCTGGACATCGCGATCGAGTACGTCGGCGCCGTGCCCGCCGACGACCACGTCCGCCTGGCGGTCGCCCGGCAGAAGGCCGTCGTGGACCTGTTTCCCAAGGCGCCGGCCAGCGTCGCGTTCGACCGGCTGGCCGCGGCCGTCGCGGGATGGCCGGGGGCGGCGCCCGCGGCGATGCGCGCGGCGGGCCGGGCCGGTAACGAATAGGGGGGAGCCCATGCGCGACACGCTGTCCGAGCGGGGTGTCACGGCGACGGCGAGCGAGGCCGAACGCGAGCGGATCATCCGGGAGTTCGCACCCGTCATCAAGGCGATGGCGCATCGGCTGGCCTTCCGGCTGCCCGCGCACCTGGACGCCCAGGACCTGATCTCGGCGGGGGTCATCGGCCTGATGGACGCCCTGACCAAGTACGATCCGGCGCGCGAGGCCAAGTTCAAGACCTACGCCGAGTTCCGGATCCGGGGGGCGATGCTCGACGAGATCCGCGCCATGGACTGGGTACCGCGCTCCGTCCACGAGCGCATCGCGCAGCTCCAGAAGGCGCAGCACGCGGCCGAGAAGCGGCTGGGCCGCCCGCCGACGGACGAGGAGCTGGCGCAGGAGCTCCACCTCTCCGTCGAGGAGCTGCTCGATTTCCTCACCCGCTCGCAGGGCGCGGTCCTGCTGAGCATCGAAGACCTGGGCGTCCAGGACGACGCTCCCGCCATCATCCGGTCGCTGATCGACACCCGGCACCCGGACCCCCTTGCGATGGTCGTCTCGGAGGACATCCGCCGGACGCTGGCCCGGGCGATCGCCGAGCTGCCCGAGAAGGAGCGGCTGGTGCTCACCCTCTACTATTACGAAGAGCTCACGATGAAGGAGATCGGCGGGATTCTCAAGGTGACCGAGTCGCGCGTCTGCCAGATCCACGCCAAGGCGATCCTCAAGCTGAAGGAGAAGGTTCGGGACCTGCGCTGACGATCGCGCGGCTCCCGTTGCCGCCGGTTCTGCTCCGTTGCGCGCGCGGCGCGGCGCGGCCGCGCCCCCGCCTCAAGTGCCGCCCTTCCCGGTCCGACAAGAGGGACAGCCCTCGGCGATGCCGTCCGGTCGCCGTCGGCCGTGGGGCCGGGGGAGCGCGCATGCCGGAAAAACGGGAGCGGAAGGTCGGAAGCCGTCCGGGGCGGGCGCGCGGCGGGACGGCGCAACCGGATCGGGCTGCCTGCCGGACGGCGGCGGGCGGCCTCTGGAGGAGCCGCCAGCGGTACCGCCTCCTCGTCGAGACCCTCGCCGAGGGCGTCCTCTGCACGGACGAGCACGGGACCATCGTCGAGTTCAACCAGGCGGCGGGCCGCCTGTTCGGCTACCAGCGCCACGAGGTGCTCGGCCGGCCGTCCACCCTGCTCTTGCCCGAGCGCTTGCGGGCGGCCCATCCGGCCGGGTTCGCGGGGGGCGTGGAGGCGGGCGCGCCGGACCACCCGGCCGGGCGGCGCGTGGAGCTGGCGGGCCTGACCAAGAGCGGCCGCGAGTGGCCCGTCGAGGTGTCGCTCTCGTGGTTCGAGACGGGCGGGCGCCGCTACTGGACCGGCGTCGTGCGCGACCTGAGCGAGCCCAAGCGCCTCGCTGCGGCGCTGCGGGACGCGACGGCGGAGCTGGCACGGGTGAACGAGGCCCTGCGGCTCGAGATCGACGAGCGCCGGCGCGCGGAGGACTGCCTCAACAGCCTCGCCCACTACGACCCGCTCACCGGCCTCCCCAACCGCCGCCTCTTCGCGGAGCTGCTGTCGCAGTCGCTCGCCCGCGCGCGGCGGACGGGGCGCCAGGTGGCGCTCCTGTTCCTGGACCTGGACCGGTTCAAGCTCATCAACGACACGCTGGGGCACGGAATCGGCGACCAGCTCCTGAAGGCCGTCGCCAACCGGCTCACCGCGGCGCTGCGGGCGAGCGACCTCGTCTGCCGGCTCGGCGGGGACGAGTTCACGGTGATCCTGGAGGACGTGGCCTCCTCCGAAGACGTCGCGCGCATCGCGCAGAAGCTGCTGGACGCGATCGCCCTGCCCTTCACGCTCGGTGGGCACGAGGTCTTCACCGCGGGCAGCATCGGGATCGCGATGTTCCCCTCGGACAGCGAGGACCGCGATGCGCTCATCAACGGCGCCGATACGGCCATGTACGCGGCCAAGGGCCACGGCGGCGCCTTCCAGTTCTACTCGACGGACATGAACGCGCGGGCCTTCGAGCGGCTCACGTTGGAGACCGGCCTGCGGCACGCGCTGGCACGGGGGGAGTTCCAGCTCTTCTACCAGCCGCTGGTGGACTTCGAGAGCGGCGCCGTGGTGGGCGTGGAGGCGCTGCTGCGGTGGCGGCACCCCGAGCGGGGGCTGCTCTCGCCGGACCGGTTCATCGGCCTGGCGGAGGAGACCGGCCTGATCCTGCCCATCGGCGAGTGGGTGCTGCGGACCGCCTGCACCCAGGCGCGGGCCTGGCAGCGGGAGGGCTTTCCCGGCCTGCGCATGGCGGTCAACCTCTCGCGCCGGCAGCTCCAGCAGAAGAACCTCGTGGAGACCGTCGCCCGCATCCTGGAGGACGCGGAGCTGGACCCGCGGTCGCTGGAGCTGGAGCTGACCGAGAGCCAGTTGATCCAGGACGCGGACCGGGCCGTGCCCATGCTCCGGGAGCTGCACCGGATGGGCATCCGGATCTCGATCGACGACTTCGGCTCGGAGTATTCCTCGCTGGGCTACTTGAAACGGCTCCCGATCACCACGCTGAAGATCGACGAGTCCTTCGTGCGCGACATCGCGACCAGCGGCAGCGACGCCTCGATCGCGCGGGCCATCATCACGCTGGCCCACTGCCTGAACCTGAACGTGATCGCCGAAGGCGTCGAGACCGAGGGGCAGGCGGCGCTCCTGCGGTCGCAGCGGTGTAACGAGATGCAGGGGTACTACTTCAGCCGGCCCGTGGACGCCAAAACGTTCCGGGCGCTGCTCCGTGACGGGGCGGCCATCCCGGTCGGTCGCGGGGCGGCGGCGCGCTGATCACGGCGGGGGTCGCGCGCCGGGAGCCATCGCCCGCCCTTCTCTTCCCCCTGTCCCCCCTCCCACGCGGCAAATTGTTCCCGAGCCCTGCCGAGAGTGCCTAACGGGCCGGCCGGCGGCGCCGCCGTGGCGGCGCCGCCGCGGCGCATGTCTGGGCCGGCACGCCGGTTCGGAGCCCGTTTGCGCGGTCCACGGCCCTGGCACGCGCGTTGCTCACCCTCGCGGCCGACACCGATTCCGCCGCGGGGGGCTCGCCGTGGACCGAGGCATCTATACCATCCTGTCGGGCGCGCTGGCGCAGGAACATCGCATCGAGGTCCTGAGCAACAACGTCGCGAACCTCAAGACCACCGGCTTCAAGCGTGTGGACCCGACCTTCCAGTCCTTCGTCGTCGTCGGGCCGCCGTCCCTCCCCCCGCCGGTCGCCGTGGGCGGGGTCGGGGGGCCGGCGGCGCCGGCCGGTCTGCGGGAGAAGGTCTTCGTCGCCCCCCGCGACCTGCGGGTGGACCACGGCGGCGGGGTGCGGCGCGAGACCAAGCATCCCTTCGACTTGGCGATCGAGGGGCCGGGCTTCTTCGAGATCAAGACGGCGGAGGGCCTCCGCTACACGCGCAACGGCATGTTCCACCTCGACCGGACCCGCCGCCTCGTCACCGAGTCCGGCGATCCCGTCATGGGCGACAAGGGCGAGATCGCGCTCAAGGCCGGCGAGGTCGCCGTCCGGGACGGCGGCCTCATCCTGGTGGACGGGACGGAGGTCGCGCGGGTCAAGGTCGTGGACTTTCCCGACCCGCGCCGGCTGGTCCGGCTGGGCAACGGCCTCTTCGCGGGCGCCGATCCGAAGCCGGTCAAGGACCCGACGGTTTCCGCCGGCCACCTGGAGGACTCCAACGTGAACGCCTTCGTGGAGATGGCGAAGCTGATCGAGGTCATGCGCGCCTACGAGTTCTCCCAGAAGGTGCTCCAGACCTACGACCGGGTCGCGGAGACGGCGATCCAGGATCTGGGGAGGGTGGCGTGACGGGTCGTCGCTCCGTCATTCCGGCGTCATCTCGAGATTCGTCATTCCGGCGGAAGCCGGAATCCAGATGGACCCCGGCATGCGCCGGGGCGACGGACAGGGCCCCGGCATGCGCCGGGGCGACGGACAGGGCCCCGGCGGTCCTTCCTCTTCATCCGTCATTCCGGCGGAAGCCGGAATCCAGATGG